>NZ_PGDQ01000018.1 GCF_003073135.1 Euzebya rosea | reverse complement strand
CGGCGACGGCTTCGGCTCGACCGGACGCTGACCGTCCGACGCCCCTCCCACCCGGGCTCGTGACGGTCACGAGCAGGTTCGGAGGGCGTCCAGCAGGAAGCCCGACGTCGGCGGTCGAACTGGGTGTCATGAGCCGTCAGAACACCCGCCGCCTCCTGCCCACCGCCGCCGCCGCGCTGCTGACCGTCCTCGCGCTGCTGGCCGCCGTCGTCCCCTCCACCGCATCCTCCCGCCTGGAGCTGCCGCAGGGGCTGGAGACCATCCCGATCGTGATCGAGGGGGCCGAGCTGGCCGGCTGGGCCGTACCGGCCAACGTCGCAGCCCACCCGGGCGGTGCGGACGGGGCACGGTGCCTGGCGAGTGGCAGCGGGATGCCCGAGCCCGAGGACACCTGCACCCACAACACCTTCGAGGACCCGACGGTCGCCACGGGCACGGTCACGCCCGCCGGTCCGGCCATCGAGTCGTTGACCGGCTGGCGCTGGACCGAAGCGGAGGGATGGACGCAGATCCCCTTCCAGGTCGACGAGATGGACGTGCGGTTCCTGTCCAACAACAACTCGGGCTTCGCCGCGTACTCCGAGACCGACCAGCACACCACGTACGTGTTCGACCGCGAGGGCTTCCGGTTCATGGGGGAGCACCCCGACGACCCGTGCCTTGCCGCCCCGACCGACGGCGAGACGACGTTCACGCCCGACACCGTCCCCGGTCTGGACACCGACGACGAGCTGGTCTTCATGGCCCGCGACGCAGGGGAGCGGGCGCCCAGCCAGGGCGGGTTGCCCGACGGCATCACCGACGCCCGGGAGATCAGCGTCCTCGACCCCGCGACCGGCCTCGTGGTCGGCTACGCCTACGTGATGATGGGGGAGGTGGCGCCGGCCTTCGACGGTGACAACGGCTACGTCCGCTACGAGCGGGACGCCGACGCCGACGTCTACGAGTTCTCCGAGTCCTCCTACGACAACTACGGCGCGGCGCCGGAGGGGGCGTGGACCGACAGCGACGGCACCTGCATCACCGACGACCCCCGGCAGCGTCGTCCCCGGGACGGGGCCACGATCACGACGGCCCGTTACCGGTACCGCTACGACGGTCGTTGGCTGATGACGGACTGGCGTGTCTCTGCTGGCGACGACTGGACCTATGGGCCGGACCTGGTCGACCAGTGGAAGGCCCGTGCGTTCCAGCAGCGTCCCGGTGGCGAGACGCCGTGCTGTGGGTACGAGGAGGAGGAGAACAACTGGGGCGGCTCCTCGATCCTGATGGGGGAGAAGGTCGGACCGGTGCGTGCCATCCGCGAGACGTGGGGTGCCGACTCGGGCACCAACGTCGTGCGTCGCGAGTTCTTCTACGCCGAGGAGATGCGTCAGCGGAACTTCCTGCGCGTGCACGTCATCACGCCCATCGACGGCATCTACACCCAGTGGGACTACAACGCCGGCGCGGTGGACACCTACTACAACCCGCAGGTCCCCGACGGCGTGCCGATCGACGGGGTCAACGACGACGCGCTGGGCAACAGCCGCATGTACGTCGGCCAGGACGGCATCCTCGTGCAGGACGAGGGGTTGAAGGAGTTCGGCGTGGAGTCCGGCGAGATCCGCGTCGGGTCGCCGCGTGGCCCGACCGGCGGATGTGCGCCCGACGGTGCCTGCGTCAACAACGACGTCGACACGACCGACCCCCGCTTCTCCGGGGTCAACCAGATGCTGCAGTGGGAGCAGATCACCGGCCCCAACGGGACGCTCGTCAGCCGTTTCCACGCCGAGGACGTCACCCCGGGTGGCTCGCCCTACGGGGTGGTGGCGATGCCGTACTACCGCGACGACGCCACCTTCGACGACGGGACCGGGTCCAACCCCGGCCCGCACCTGCACCGGCGCGGCCTGGACGAGGGCAGCGGCGACCCCCGCTGGGAGACGTGGACCTTCACCCACGAGGACGGGACGACCGAGCAGCGGCCCCGTGAGCACTGGGCCGGCCAGGTCGAGGACGTGAACACCGCGCGCTTCTACCAGGGCTCGATCGGCACCCACGGCCTGCATCTGTTGTTCATCGCCGACTCCGACAACGCCCACACCACGCTGCCCCTCAGCGAGATCGTCGCCGAGCAGCGCATGGTGATCCTGCCGGGCGGCGTGGGCAACGTCGGCGATGCCTACGCCGGGTCGCCCGAGGAGCAGCTGGAGGCCGTCGTGGGACCGCGCCGGCCCCTCTAGGCGGGGTTCCCGTCCGACCGCACCGGGGTCGGAACCACGGCCACGAGGTTTCTCCAAGAAACAGCGTGTCGTGGTTTGCAGACCCCGGGAGGTCGAGGCATACTCACCAGTCCACGCGGACGTGGCTCAGTTGGTAGAGCACCACCTTGCCAAGGTGGGGGTCGCGAGTTCGAATCTCGTCGTCCGCTCGAGACCTGCTCCAGTTATGGAACAGAGTCCAACCCCTGCGAAAGCCCCCAAATCTTGGGGGCTTTCGTGGTTTTCGGGTCTGACGGCCGGGTTGGGCCGGACGGTCGGTGTGTGCGTTCCCCCTCGGGTCGGGTGGCCCAATCCACCCACCCTCGGGCGGCGTGTGGGTTCCCCTCCACCACAAGGTGGGCAACGCACACGAGGGCCGACCCCGAGTGCGATGGCCTGCCTCAGGGGTGGTGCATCGCACACACCGCTGCGGCCAGATGGGACGGCCGCAGCCGGGACGCCCGGTGGCGGGCGGTCAGAAACGGGGACCGCGGCGAAGGCGGATCGGCCCCTTCACCCCGTCACGGGAGGCAAGCTCGTCGTCGCCCTGAGTGGCGCGCAGGACGTCGTCGTCGACCATGGTCCACAGGTGATCGCGGACCGCGGGCAGGTGGTCACGCCACTCCTCGCCGCCCACGACCCGGGCCACGTCGCTCGGGCAGATCGAGGACTTCGGGGCGCGGCCACGGAGCAGCGCGACGGCCGTCGACGCGGACCGGTCAGCCAGCGAGGCGTGCGTCGGTGCCTCCCACCACGGGTGTCCGCGCTCGCCGAGGGCGACCTTGGCGTCCTGGACGCGTCGCCTGGCGGCCCGTTCCTCCTCCTCGCCGTCCGCATCCCGCACCGCCCGTCGGGCGGCCATCAGCTCGTTGACCAGCTCCTGCCGGAACGCCTCGGGGATGGCCGGGTCGGTCGCCCGCCAGCGCCGTCCGTCGACGACGATGTGATGGCCGTCGGCGGTGGTCTCGGCGGTCACCGGATCCCGAGGGGATTGCCCCTGCGCCTCACCGCTGGCGGGACGTCGTCGCCATGCGGTCCGCCGTCGTGCGCATCCGCCGAGAGATCGACTCGGCGTTGTCGGCCAACCCGAAGGCAGCCGTTCCGACGGTACGCAGGATCGTGGCGAGCATGTGGACCTTCCTCGGACGCAGGACTGGACAGGACGGAGGGGTTGTGCCCGTTCCCCGCCGAGCCCACACCTCAGCCGACGGGTACCGTGCCGGCGATGACCGAGCCGACCCTCCTGTTCGCCCAGCAGCACGACGACGGCCGGATGTTCCGGACGACGGCCGTCGGCGGGACGGACGGCATGGAGATCCACAACGAACGGACCGACGGCGAGGGCCTCGTCAGCCGGTGGGGGCGTCGCTACGACGCCTCCGCAGTCGCGATGATCGTGGCGCTGCTCGGCGGGACGGCCGACGACCTCGACGACCCGGTTCGGTTCCTCCACCGCCTTGCCGCCGCCGGTGACCTGCCGCCCGACCAGCCGGTCGACGGATGGCTCGCCGACCACGGCATCGCCGGCGAGGCCGCCGACCTGGACTGAGTCCGCGCACCACCCGGGCGGTCGACCACCGGGCTGTCCACGACCAGCGCTGGCCCGGTCAGTCCCGCCCGGTCAGGCGGCCGCCCCCGTCGTAGCGAAGGGTCGTGGTCCGACGCTCGCTGTGGATCTCGGCCGTGATGCCGTCGACGCTGACGTGCAGCGACTCGAGGACGCCGCCCTCCTCCCGCTCGGCCTCCGCGATGGCGTCCTCCGCCACCCGGACCAGCACGCCGATGCGTTCGTCGGTCATCGGGAACGTCGACCCGACGTTGGGATCGACCACCGGGCGCCGGGTCACCCGCCCGTCATCGATGACCCAGAGGTCCAGCTCGCCGGGATCCCCAGCGGGGACCGCCTGCACCTGCGCCTCGCTGTTGTCGAGCAGGCTCAGGAACCGAACCGGCACGGTGTCACCGCCGACGAGATCACGGACCTCGCTGATGCCGGCCTCGGTGAAGGAGAAGTAGCCGCCGTACAGGTCCGGCCTGGCGGCGAACCGCTCGTCGGTCACCGTCTCGACGCCACACCCCCCGAGCAGCAGCAGCGCGCCGATCAGCGCCACGACGACGGACCGTCGCCGGCTCATGCCGGCGTCCCGTCGGTGAGCGGTGGCCCGGCGCCCAGCGGTGGCTCGGGTACCGGTCGACGCAAACGACCACGTACCAGCATCCCGCCCAGCAGGACGACGCCCGCCTCCGCGCCCAGCACCAGGACGACCAGCGCCTGGTTGGGGCGGGTCCGTTCCCGTGGCCCGCCGATGCACCACATCCCGCCGAGGTCGCTGGACGTCGACACGGGTGCCCCGTCGATGTCGACGGCGGTCGTCCGGGTCGTGACCCGCACGATGCGGGCATCGGTGCCGCAGAAGAACGGCAGCGCGGCCACCTGCACGGTGGGAACGGCCAGCCACGCGAACACGGCGATCACCAGCCCCATCACCAGCGCGGCGACTGCCAGTCGGAAGACCGTCACCGGCCGTGACCTCCCACGACGGCGCACGCTACTCCCGGACGATCCCGTGCGCGAACGATTTCCCGGCGATCGGTCACACGGCCGCGACCTCATCCGTCGGAGGTGGTGACACGACCGACGCCGCGCACGGCGGCACCCGGAGGAGAGGACAGGGACATGAAGGTGTTCGTCGCAGGAGCTACCGGAGGGGTGGGCCGCCTGGCCACCACGAGGCTGGTTGCGGCCGGTCACGACGTGACGGGCATCGCCCGCAGCGATCGCAGCGCAGCGGTGCTCGAGGGCCTCGGCGCCACCCCCGCACGGATCGACCTGTTCGACGCCGACGCGGTCACCTCGGCCGTCGCCGGCCACGACGTGGTGATGAACCTCGCCACCCGCATCCCAACCGACGCCTCGGCCGCCACGAAGAAGGGCTGGGCCGAGAACGAACGGCTGCGTCGGGACGGTTCGCGCATCCTCGTCGACGCGGCGCTGTCCAGCGGAGCCGGCCGCTACGTGCAGGAGTCGATCTGCTTCGCCCACGCCGACCACGGCGATGCGTGGATCATCGAGGACGCCCCCCTCGAACCGCTGTCGCTCAACGCCGCCATGGTCGATGCCGAAGCCAGCACGGCACGGTTCACCGCCGGGGGAGGGGTGGGCGTCGTCCTTCGGTTCGGCCAGTTCGTCCAGCCCGAGTCGCCGATGACGCAGGCGTTGCTGGACGGCGCCGCGAAGGGACGGGCGCCCCTGGTCGGTCGACCCGGCGCCTACCAGACCATGGTCGACGTGGGCGACGCGGCGACGGGCGTCGTGGCCGCCCTCGACGCGCCAGCCGGCACCTACAACGTCTGCGAGGACCGTCCGGCCACCCGTGCGGCACACCTCGCGGCGCTCGAGGCCGTCGTCGGTCGCCGGGTCCGGATGGTGCCCAGGGCAGCGGCGCTGCTGCCGGTCATGGCGTTCGTGGCGCGGTCCCAGCGGGTGTCCAACGCGCGTTTCGTCGAGGCGACGGGATGGCGGCCGATGGTCCCCGCGGTCGTGGATGCCTGGCCGGCGGTCGCCCGCGCCCTCGCCACCGCCTGACCACGAACATCCGGGTTCGCCCCCGCCCCCTGCCCCTGCGTAGCGTGGGGGCATGAGCTACGACTTCACCGGCAAGATCGCCGTCGTCACCGGCGCCTCCTCCGGCCTGGGCGAGGCAACCGCCATCCGCCTCGCGGGCCTCGGCATGACCGTCGTCGCGGTCGCCCGTCGAGAGGATCGCCTCGAGGCCCTCGCGGCCGCGCACGCCGGGATCGTCCCCCGGGCCGCAGACGTGGCCGACACCGCCTCCGTCGACGCCCTCGTCACGTGGGTCGCCGATGAGTACGGCGCCTGCCACGTCCTGGTCAACAACGCCGGCGTCGGCGGTGGGGCGCTGCGGTCCCGCGACGACCTCGACGACGCCCTGCGCACCATCGACATCAACCTGCAGGGGGTCATCCGCTGCATGCTGGCCTTCGCCGACCTGCTGGAGGGCAGCGCGCCGGCCCGCGTGGTCAACATCGCCTCGGTGGCCGGCAAGGTCGGCATCGGCCCGGCGGCCTACGCGGCCAGCAAGTTCGGTGTCGTCGGCCTCAGCGAGTCGTTGTCCTACGCCTGGGCGTCGCGCGGCATCTCGGTCTGCTCGCTGAACCCGGGCTTCATCGAGACCGAGGGCTTCCCGCAGACCCAGGTCAAGCGCAGCCCCATCGGCCGCTTTGTGGGCCAACCCGAGATGGTCGCCGAGGCCGTGGAGGAGGTCATCCGCTCGGGCAAGAGCGAGAAGACCGTGCCCCGCTGGTACGCCCCGCTCGTGACGCTGCGCCACGTCGCCCCGCCGGTGTTCCGTGCGGTCGCCGGTCGCATGGACCGGGCGGGCGGCTCCCGGGACTGACCGGGCCCTGCTCGACCGGGGGGTCGACGGGACGGTTCGACCCGGACGGTTCGACCCGGACGGTCGACGGGAGGTGTCCAGGGGAAGACACGTCCACCTCCCGTCGACCCGGTGGGTGAGGGCTACTGTCCGGCGCCGCCGTCGATGACCTCGCGGTCACCCACGGGGGCGGCGAGGGTGATGGTGTGCTGCTTGGCCTGCGCGATCTCGATGCAGGCCACGTCGGCCTCGTCGGGATGGATGCTGGCCTCGAACACCGTCACCGTGACGGTCGTGTCGGTCTCCTCCACCTTCACGTCGGCCAGCGCCGTGCAGGGTTCGACGCCCGACCACCAGCGCACCACGAGGGTGTCGTCGACGGCCTCGAAGGACTCGAACCCACGGGCCCGAGGGGTGCCCTCGGTGTCGACGATCGCGGTTTCCTGCCAGGCAGTGCAGCCCTCGGGCGGACAGTCGCCGGCGTCGGGATCGACCGGGGCGTCGTCGCAGCCCTCGGTCACCTCCGGGTCGCAGATCCCGTTCGGCGGTGACGAGACGGTGTCGTCGGCGTTGGTGCCAGGGTCGGCGGGTTCGGCGGTGGCATCGGGATCAGCGGTCGACCCGGAACCAACGGCCGACCCTGCGCTGTCTGCGCAGGCGGCGGTCAACAACAACAGGACGACGAACAGGCCGGCGAGCGGCAGACGGCGGGCGAACACGGTGAACACTCCTCGATGGGTTTGCGGAGACCCCTCTGGCCCCCAGTACCCGTGTTGGAGGTACACGATGCCCGGATGGTTCCGACCGCTGTCCACGACGTCCGGCCCGGCCCGGGTCCTCAGTCGGGAGAGGGCCCCGAGACCTCCGGCAGCGACCGGCCGACCACGACACCGGCCAGCCCGGCCGCGGCGAGGAACCCCAGCGCCAGGCGCGGACCGGCCAGCGCGAGCCCGCTGCTGATCGCCCCGGCACCGAGCAGCACGACACCCATCGCCGTGTTGGACGCCGCGACGTAGGTGGTTCGTTGGTCGCCCTCCGCCATGTCGGTCACGTAGGTCTTGCGGCCCAGGCGGGCGCCCTCGTGGGCCAGCGCCAGCAGGAAGTAGGCCGCGGGGAAGAGCCATGCGGCGTCGACCCCCGTGCCGACGACCAGGAAGGCGACGACGACCGCGGAGGCCGCCCCCGCCGCCGCCATCATCGTCCGGCGGCTCGAGCGGTCGGCGAAGCGTCCCCACATCCGACCGCCGAGCATCGAGGCCAGCCCCTGTGCGACGACGAACAGGCCGAGCTGTGCCAGCGCCGCATCACCCTCGTCGTTGGACAGGGCCACCACGAACGGCGGGGACAACGCCGAGACCAGCAGCAGCGCCCTGGCGGTGACGAAGCGCCGGAACGGGGCGTCGTGGCGCAGGGTGGCCAGGGTCGACACGTCCTCCCGGTCGTCGGCGGCCGATGCCTCCACCTCGGTGGGTTCCCGGACGGTCGCGAACACCACCGCGGCGATGGCCCACATCGCCGCGCCGGCCGCCAGCAGCCCGGCGAGCACCACCGCGCCGGAGTCCTGGCCGACCAGGCGCAGGCCCAGGCCGAGGGCGATCGTCACCACCCCGGAGGTCACCGAGGCCAGCCCCGACACCTGCCCGCGCTGGCCCTTGGGGATGGTCCGGCCCAGCACGTCCTTGTAGGCGATCGACGACATGGCCCGGCTGACGGCGAACGCCGCGAGGGCGGCCAGGACGGCCACCCCGGCGGCGACCCCGCGCAGGGCGACGGCCGTGGCGGCGATCGCGGCGACGGCGAGCGCCTGTCCCACCGCGCCGGCGACCCACACACGGGACCGTCGGTGGACGGTGCGGATCCTCGGCAGCATCGCCGCCTGCGGCAACAACGACCCCGACTCGCGGATCGGGACCAGCAGGCCGGTCAGGCCAGCGGGCGCGCCGACGGTCGCGAGCAGCCACGCCAGCACGGACTTCGGATCGGCGATCCGGTCCCCGATCTTCTGCAGGGTGAGGGCCGACACGATCCGGAGGGTGTTGCCGGGCGCGGCTTCGGCGACCTCGGGTTCGACGTCGTCGCTCCCCGTGGCGTCGTCGTCGATGAGCAGGTCGTACAGGCGGGCGGCGACATCGGCAGACATGGCTGCGACCATGCCCGAACCGACGGTGGTTCATGCGACAGTTGTCGGTCGGGCGTCGCCGGTGAGGCGTTGCCGACGGACCCGTCGAGCCGTCCCCTCCGCGGGGGTCCGGGCCGGTACGCTCGGCCCGTGGCCGGACCGGACGACTCTCCCGACATCGCGCCGTTGGCCGGGGCCCCCGTGATCGAGGGGTACACCGTGACGGGCCTGGTCGGCCGGGGTGGCTTCGCGTCGGTGTGGGCGGCCGAACAGGGTGCGGTCGCTGGGCGGGTGGCCATCAAGGTCATCAACGTCGCCGACACCGACGCCGACACGCTGCTGCGGTTCGAACGGGAGAGCCAGGCCATGGGGGCGCTGCGGGGCCACCCGCACATCGTGACGATCCTCGATGCCGGCCACACCGCTGACGGGCTGCCCTACCTGGTGATGGAGCTGCTGGAGTCCGGCTCGCTGCAGGGCGACCTGGTCCGACGCCGCGATGCGGGGGAGGGGCCGATGCCCGTCGAGCGCGTCCTCGACCTGGGCGTCAAGCTGGCCTCGGCCGTCGCCACCGCCCATGCCCGGGGCATCCTCCACCGTGACCTCAAGCCGGGCAACGTCCTGCTCAGCGACTACGGCGAACCGCTGCTCACCGACTTCGGGGTGGCCCGGCTGGTCGACCACGAGGCCTCCGTCAGCGGCCAGGCGCTGTCGGCCGGGTTCACGGCGCCGGAGATCATCAGCGGCGGACAGCCGTCGGTCGCGAGCGACATCTTCTCCCTGGGCTGCACCCTGTACACGCTGCTGGCCGGTCGGTCCCCCTTCCGCCGGGCCGACGACGCCGGGTTGTTGCCCGCCCTCAGCCGCACCGTGGAGGAGGCGCACCCCGACCTGCGGGAGGAGGGGATCCCGTCGGTCGTCGTGGACATCCTCGACACGGCGCTGGAGAAGCAGCCCGAGGCCCGCTACCGGGACGCCGTCGAGATGGCCCAGGCGCTCCGCCGGGCGCAGGAGGCGCTGGGCCTGCCCCCCTCGACGGCACCGTTCCCCGCTGACCCCGTGGCCCCGACCCTGCGGGCCGAGCTCGGACCCGACCGGTCCGCACCGACGATCGTGACGTCCTTCCCGGGTGCCCCCGCCGTTCCGGACGCCCCGGCCGTCCCCGCGTCGCCCGCGGCGCTGGCGGCCGATCCGGACGACGTGACGCCGCCAGCCCAGGCGGAAGCCGACGAGCCGACGGGCCCCCGGCGCCGTGGCCGTCGTCGCGCACGTGCCGCGCTGGTGGGTGGCGGGGTGGTGCTCGGCATGCTGGTCAGCGCAGCCGCCCTGTGGTGGTGGCTGCCGGACGATCCGCCGCCCCCGCCCCCTGCATCGGAGGCGGCCGACGGTGAGGACGTCGACGAGGACAGCTCGGAGGTCCAGGCGGCGCTGGTCATCGAGGTCCCGCTCATCGTCACCGCCGACGACGTGGTGCTCGTCGTCGAGGACCCCGAGGGGCCGACGCTGCAAGCCCTCTACGGCGAATGGGCCGCCGCGATCAACACCGAGGACTACACCGCCCTGCACGACCTCTACACGCCAGCGTTCCGAAGCGACACGACGGTCGACGACCTTGCCGAGGAGTGGGCGCGCCTGGGCATCCCCTACCTCGCGATCGAGGAGGTCGAACGCGCCGACGACGGACGGTTGTTCGTCAGCATCGAGTACGAGACCGAGGGGTTCCTGCCGGGAGCCGACGTCGCGGGGTGCCTCCTGTGGCTGTACGAGGACACGTTGATCCCGGCCGGCGAGGGCTACCAGCTGCACGACCACGAACCGCTGGCCGACGCCCAGCCCTGCTGACGACGGGCCCGCGCGGGGCGGCTCAGGCGGCCGAGCGGGACGCCATCGACTCGGCGTGCTCGGCCAGGGCCGCGACCAGCGACCGGACCTCGGTGCGGTGTGGCTCGCCGACCAGGCGCCCGTCCTCGATGTGGACGCGCGCGCGGGGGATCATGACCTGTTCGTCGAGCAGGTCGACGTCGTTGTGGGCGAACACCTCTCGCAGGTGGGCCTGCACCCGCCGGCCACCGCTGCCGCCGGCAGCGCTGATCACCGCGGTGGGGAGCTGTTCCAGCGGCGAGTCGGGCCCGCGCGACGCCCAGTCGATCGCGTTCTTCAGCACGGCCGGGACCGACCAGTTGTACTCGGGCGTCGCGATGAGCAGCGCGTCGGCCCGTTCCAGCGCCGTGCGCAGTGCCTCGACGGACTCGGGGGCCCCGGCCTCCTCGAGGTCACCGTCGTAGAACGGCAGGTCACGCAGGTCGTGGATGGACATTTCGACGTCGTCGGGCGCCAGCTCGATCGCGGTGCGCAGGACCGCCGTGTTGGTCGAGGCTGCACGAAGGCTGCCGGACAGGGCAAGGATGTGGATGGTCATGGCTGTTCCGAGGGGGTCGACAATGTTGTTGAGCCTTCAACCAGTCTAGCGGGTGAGGCATTCCCGGCGAGGGTCGATCGGTCAGGGACCGGTCCGGCCAGCAGCACCACCCCGGCCGACACCCACCAGACGTCGGCCACGGTGTTGAAGCCACGCTGGAGCAGGCCGCCGTAGGCGTCCCCTGCGAGCCCGAGCACCCATGCGGTCATGCCGATCACGCCGATCGTCCCGAGGACCACCGAGGCCCAGCCGAACCAGCGAGCCCCCGCGCGGATCGCTGCGCGGCCGCTGAGCAGCGGACAGGCCATCAGCGCGATGTAGCCCACCGTGGCAACGATCGCGTGGCCGTTGTCGGTGAACGACGACCCGGGCCCGGGACACCCGGCGGAGCAGGGGAACACCCCGGCGCCGGCCGTGGCAAGGCCGGTCACGACGATGGCGACCTGCAGCGCGCGGCCAGCACCCGGCAGCCGGTCGGCCACCCGGGCGAACGGCAGTGCGCTCAGGCCGAAGAGCACGAACGCGGCGGTCATGGCTGGCGCCGTCGATGCGCCCAGCTCGCCGAGCTCGCTGATGGCGTCCCGGGTCGGGGAGTAGCCGTCGCGCAGCGCCCCGGCAAGCGCCCAGGTGCCGACGTAGACGACCGGTCCCACGACCGCCGACCATGCGCCCAGGCGAACGGGACGGGGCAGCGAAACGGTCGACACGACGACCATCCTGCCCGTCGACGCGCCATCGGTACCGTCCCGGCGCGTCGTAGGCTCCGCCCATGAACGCACGTCAGGCAGTCGTGGCAGGCCCGGTCCTGATGGCGGTGGCCCTCCTCGCCTTGGTGATGGTGGCCCAGCCGGCGTCGGCCGGGTGGGACCGCGGCTGGTCGGCACCCCCGACCCAGCCGAACCAGGCGGTCGCCGCCGACGGCCGGACCGTATGGATGACCAACGGGTTGCCGTTCGCCGAGACGCCGCGGTTGCGCGTCCTCCACCCGGCCGCGGTGGTCGAGCACGTCGGACTGCACCAGTCCAACCACGAGGGTGCCCGCGAGCAGCAACCGCTGGACAGCGCGGTGCCGTGGACGGAGATGCCCTCACGCGGTCGCCTGAGCGGGCCCAGGTCAGCCGCGGACGTCGTCGTCCCGCCCGACGAACCCATCCTCGCGCCGGTGACCGGCACGGTCGTGCGTGCGGGCGGCTACCGGCTGTACTGCACCCACGACGACAGCTTCGTGGTCATCTCACCCGACGCCGCTCCCGAGTGGGAGGTGAAGCTGCTGCACATCAGCGGCCTGCACGTCGAGGTCGGCTCGCGGGTGCTGGCCGGCTCGACCCAGCTGGCGGACCACGCCACCAGCTTCCCGTTCCGGTCACAGGTCGACGACCTGACCGCCGAACCCTCGTGGCCCCACACCCACGTCGAGGTCATCGACCCCTCCATCGAGAACGTCGGCAACCCCGGCAGCGGCAGCTGCTGACGCAGGCAGACGGCTGCTGACGCAGGCAGACGGCTGCTGACGCCTCAGGGGGCGGGCAGGACGATGAGCTTCTCGGCCGTCATCTCATGCAGCGTGTGGGGGATACCGCCGAGCCCCAGGCCCGAGACCCTGCGGCCGCCGAAGGGCATCCAGTCGACGCGGAAGGCCGTGTGGTCGTTGATCATCACGGCGTTGGCGTCGATGCGGCTGGCGGCGTACATCGCCCGGGTCACGTCAGCGGTGCAGATCGACGCCTGGAAGCTGAACGGCACGTCGTTGGCGGCGGCGATCGCCTCGTCGAGGGTGTCCACGCCGGCGATGTTCATCACGGGACCGAACACCTCCATCGTTCGCACCTTCGTGTCTGCGGGCGCGTCGACCAGCAGCGTCGGCGCATGGCACTGGTGGTCCATCGGCTGGCCACCCTCGACCAACCGGGCACCTGCCGACACCGCCTCCTGCACCCACTCGTGGACCCGGTCCGCCTCGCCCTGCTCGATCAGCGGGCCGACCTGCGTGTCGGGATCGGTGGGGTCGCCGGTCACGAGCCCGGCGACCTCGGCCCTGACCCGGTCCACCAGCTCGTCGACGATCGATCGCAGGGCGAAGACCCGCTGGACCGACACGCAGACCTGGCCGGCGTGGTAGTACCCGCCCTTGACGATCTTCGGCACCAGCGCCTCGAGGTCGGCCCCCTCGTCGACGATCAGCGGTGCCGCCCCGCCGTGCTCCATCGCACACCGCACCCCGTCGGCGACCTTGCGGCGAAGGCCCCAGCCGACCTCGCCCGAGCCGATGAAGCTGAAGAAGGCGATGCGGGGGTCGGTGACCAGTGACTCGGCCACCCGGCCCGGCATCGGCAGGACGACCGCCCAGTCCTCGGGCAGCCCGGCCTCCAGCAGCAGGTCGACCAGCGCATGGCAGGACAGGGGAGTGGCGCTGGCGGGCTTGATCGCCACGGGGCATCCGGCGGCAACCGCCGGTGCGACCTGGTGGACGACCAGGTTGAAGGGGTGGTTGAAGGCGCTGACCGCCGCCACGAGCCCGCGCGGTTCGCGGGTGGTGAACGCCAGCCGTCCCGCGGCGGCCGCCGTCCCCCGCATCGGGACCTCGTGCCCGGCGATGCGTGTGCCCTCCTCCGCGGCGAGCTCGAGGCCGTTCACCCCGCGGGCCACCTCTGCCCTGGCGTCGGTCAGCGGCTTGCCGCCCTCGCGGGCGACCTGGAGGGCGAGGTCCTCCAGCCGGGACTCCGCCAGCCGCGCCGCCCGTCGCAGGATCGCCGCTCGTTCGTGGTGGGGCAGCCAGCCGGGACGGTCCGCGAAGAGGGCCGTCTGCCGTGCCAGCACGCGGTCCACGAGGGCCGCATCGGCCTGCTCGACCTCGGCGATCACCTCGCCGCTCCAGGGCGACCGCACCTCGCGGAACTCGCCGGTCGACCCTGCCCTCAGCGTCACCTTGGTCATGGTGTGGTTCTACCAGCGGGGGAGGGGCGAGGGAACGGCTGCCGCGTGATGTCATCGAAGCGTCCGCGCGGGCTGCTCCCCGGCATCGTCGGTCGGTCGATATGGTTCGTGGCCTCTCGCGTTGGGGCAGTGTGGGCCGGAGGCAGTCCGTGGCCGCGGCCCCGGCGACTGCCCCCATGCACGCGAGTCCACCCCGTGACCCCGACGAGCCCCGAACATGACGAGCCCCGAGCCCGACAGCGACGACCAGCGACAGCCGACGCTGATCGATCCTGCGCGCGCGCTCACCGAGGAGGCCGTTCGCCAAGCGCCGCGTGCGCCGCACGTCCACCAGCCCGTGACCGCAGGCCTGGTCATCGCCGACCGGTACGAGCTGCGTGAGCGCCTGGGTGTCGGTGCCACCGCGGAGGTGTGGACGGGCCTGGACCGCCAGCTCGACCGGCTGGTCGCCGTCAAGCTGCTCCTCCCGGACTGGCGTGGCCACTCCGACGCGGCAGAACGGTTCCGTCGCGAGGGGCGGATGACCGCCAAGCTGACGCACCACGGCATCGTGAGCGTGCTCGACGCCGGGCTCGAACCCGACGGTACCGCCTTCCACGTCATGGAGCTGGTGCAGGGCGAGTCGTTGGCCGACGCGCTGGACCGGCGTGGACGGTTGACCCCCGAGGAGGTCGTGGACCTGGGCGCCGCGGTGCTCGACGCGCTGTCGCACGCCCATGCGGCGGGCCTCGTCCATCGCGACGTCAAGCCCGGCAACATCCTGCTGGACGGCCGCGACGGCACGCCCAAGCTGACCGACTTCGGGGTGGCCAAGGTCGAGCACGGTGACCGGGACCTGACCTCCACCGGAATGATCATCGGCACCGCCGCCTACCTGGCGCCCGAGCAGGCGACGGGAGAGGCGCTGGACGGCCGCGCGGACCAGTACGCCCTGGGGTGTGTGCTGTTCGAGTGCCTGACGGGCCAGCGCGCGTTCGACGGTGCCACCCCCGTCCAGATCGCGGGTGCCCGCATCGGCGTGCAGATCCGTCCGTCGGACCGCGATCCGTCCGTGCCCCCGGGCCTCGACGCCGTGATCGCCCGGTCGATGGCACCGGAGCCCGCGGGACGGTTCCCCACCGCCGAGGCCATGGCCGACGCGCTGCGGACCTCCCTCGACCAGCCCGCGCCGGCCCTTCACGACACCCGGCCGAGCGCTGCCCACCAGTCGACGGCAGCGCTGCCTGCGATGTCGAGCACTCCCGCACAGCCACCCGCTGACGGTGTCGGGGGCAGCCAGTCCGCGTTCGCCGAGCGGCCCAGCAGGCCTCGTCGCGGTGGACGGTCCATGATCGCGGTCGTGGCAGCTGCCGTGCTGGTCGCGGTCGCGGCGCTGCTGGCCATCGGCCTGGCGGGCGGCCAGGACACCTCCGACGACGGCGTCGGCGATGCCGACGCGGGTTCGAGCGGGGAGACTCCCGTCGCCGTCGCGAGCGCCACGGGCTTCGACCCGCAGGGCGACGGCGGCGAGTACGACGAGGACGCGCCCCTGCTGCTCGACGGTGACCCCGCCACCACCTGGCGGACCGAGGGGTACAACTCCGCGTCCTTCGGCAACCTCAAGTCCGGCGTCGGCGTCACCCTGCAGCTCGCCGAACCCACCGACCTGTCCGCGGTCCGGCTCTTCGGGGTCACGCCCGGCATCACCGCCGAGGTCCGGGTGTCCGCCGACCGGCCGTCGTCGCTGGAGGACACGACCCTCGTCGGCACGGCCGACGGCGGCGGTGACGTGGAGGTGACCCTCGAGGGCGCCGAGGGTGTGGGATGGGTGACGATCTGGATCGTCCCGCCGCTGCCCAGCGACGGTGGCCGGCACCGGGCCGAGATCGGTGAGGTCCAGCCGATCCGATAGGTCCGTCGGGTCACGGGCGAGCGTGCTGCACGCCGGCGTCGTGGGCTGCTTGGCGGGCCGTTGACGGCTCGTTCGACGCGTGTCGTGAAATGACTCGCAGTCATCGCCCGTTCGGTATAGGTTCACCCCGCTCCGATCTGCCCGCCGCGGCTCGGGGCCCCGGATCACCTCCGGGTGGCAGTCGCCGTTTTTCGTGCCAAGGGGAGAGCTGAAAATGACCCGTTCCGTGTCCGTTCCACGTTGGATTGGGGTCGCCTCCCTGATCGTCGCGATCGCGTTTGCGGGGCTGCTGGCCCCGCCCGCGAGTGCAGCAGGCGGATCGTCGAGGGCGCTCGACCGTACCGACCTGCGCCCGGCGACCGTCGATGCCGTCGACTCCATGGCGCGTCCGGCCAGCGACGCAGACCTCGGTCGCGGTGACGAACCGCGCGTGTACCTGATCGAGCTGCAGGACCCGGCCGTCCCCAGCTACCGGGGCGGGAAGGACGGCCTGGCCGCCACCTCGACCAACGGCGAGAGCCAGCTGGACACCGAGAGCCAGGCCGTCCGCGCCTACGAGGCCCACCTCGAGGAGGTGCAGGTCGACTTCGCCAACCGCATGGACCGCGCGACCGACCGCGAGGTGGAGGTGCCCTTCACCTACCAGTACGCCGTGAACGGCCTCGCCGCGATCCTGACCCCTGCCGAGGCCCGTCGCGTGGCCCTCGACCCCGAGGTCGCCCGCATCTCGCTCGACGAGGAGCGGATCCTTCAGACCGACCAGGGGCCCACGTGGTTCGGCGCCGACGACGTGTGGGGCGAGAACCCGCCCGCCGGGACCGAACCCTGCGTCGGCTATTGCGGTGAGGGCATCGTCATCGGCACGATCGACACCGGCATCAGCCCGAACAACCCCTCCTTCGCCGACGTCGGCGGCGACGGGTACGACCACACCAACCCCCGCGGGCAGTTCTACGGTGTCTGCGACCCGGCCAACACCGAGCAGTACGACCCCGACTTCCCCTGCAACGACAAGCTGATCGGTGCCTGGGGCTTCCTCGACCCGGGGGCCGCGGGCAACGCCCTCGACTACGACGGCCACGGCTCCCACACCGCCTCCACCTCGGGCGGCAACGTCCTGCACGACATCAGCGTCGACACCCCCTCCGGCCTGACCACCCCGCCGGTCACCATCTCCGGTGTCGCGCCGCACGCCAACATCATCTCCTACACCGGCTGCTGCAGCCTCAGCGGGCTGACCGCGTCGATCGACCAGGCCATCGCCGACGGGGTCGACGTCATCAACTACTCCATCGGTTCCGCGTCGCCCTCGGCGCTGTGGGACGACTTCGACAGCGTCGGCTACCTCAACGCCCGTGCCGCCGGCATCAGCGTCGTGACCTCCAACGGCAACGCCGGCCCGCTGCTGACCACGACGGGTTCGCCGGCTGACGCCCCGTGGATCACCTCCGTCGGTGCGTCGACCCACAACCGGTACAACGCCAGCACCCTGACCGGGCTGACCAGCGCGAACGGGAACCTGCCCGACATCGCCGGCAAGGCCACAGCGGCGGGCATCGGCTCGCGACCGATCGTGCACGCCGAGGACTACGACAACGGGCTCTGCATCGAGGGCGGTTGGCCAGCCGGGACCGACCTGAGCGGCCTGATCGTCATCTGTGACCGCGGCGTGTCCGGCCGTGTGTCCAAGAGCCAGGCTGCAGCCGACGCCGGCGCCGACGGCTTCGTGCTGGTCAACGACGAGCTGAACGACACGTCCCTCCTGGGCGACGAGTACGTCATCCCCGGTGTGTTCATCTCGTGGACCGACGGCCAGGCCCTGAAGGCGTGGCTGGACAACGGCGCAACCGACCACCAGGCCGCGATCTCGGGCACGAACTTCGAGGTCGGCGACGAGTACGGCGACGTGCTCGCGAGCTTCTCCTCCCGTGGTCCCAACCAGGCCGTCGACGTCATCGTCCCCGACGTGACCGCCCCGGGCGTGGACATCCTGGCCGCGCTCGGTGACGGCGCGTCGGAGAGCCCGGTCAACTACAACGACGTCGTCCACGGCTTCATCTCGGGCACCTCGATGTCCAGCCCGCACGTGGCCGGCGCATCCGCGCTCATCCGCCAGGTCCGGCCCGACTGGACCCCCGCCGAGGTGCAGTCCGCCCTCATGACGACCGCCACCCCGACGGTCGTGACCCACGAAGGCAACCTCGCCAACCCCTACGAGCAGGGCGCCGGACGGGCCCAGGTCGACCGTGCGGTCGACGCCGGTCTGCTGTTCGACGAGAGCATCGCCGACTACGAGGCCGCCAACCCCGCCGAGGGTGGCGATCCGAAGGCCATCAACATCCCCTCCTTCGCCAACTCCCAGTGCCTGCTGATCTGCGAGTGGGCTCGCACCGCGTCGGTCCCGACCGGTGCCGACGTGCCAGCCGACGTCACCTGGACGCCGTCGATCGTCAGCGATGACGGCCTCGTGCTGGACGTGACCCTCACCCCGGCAACGGTGTCGCCCGGCGACACGATGGACATCGCCGTGTCGGCCGACGTGACCGCCGCCACCGAGGGGTCGACCCTCTTCGGCCGGATCACGCTGGTCCCCAGTGACGCCTCCGTCCCCGCGGTGACGATGCCGCTCGCCGTGGTGCCCTCCACCGGTGTGCTGCCCGACGAGATCGCCATCGAGACCCGCCGTGACCACGGCTCGTGGCCGGTCGAGGACCTGCAGGGCCTCGAGATCACCGACTTCACCTCCTCGGTGTCCGGTCTCGTGGAGGCTGACCTCACCGAGATGGACCTCAGTCCCGACCCCACCAACGGCGACCCCTACGACAACATCAACGACGGGACGGTCCAGGTCGTCTGGGTCGATGTCCCCGAAGGTTCTCGTCGCCTGATCGCCGAGATCTTCGAGTCCGTCCCGCAGGACCTCGACCTGTTCGTCGGGTTCGACGCCGACGGTGAGAACGACGTCGACCCCAGCGAGGAAGTTGCGTTGTCGGCCAGCGGTACGGCCCTCGAGTCGGTGACCATCGACGCCCCCGAGGCCGGCAGCTGGTGGGTCCTGGTCCAGCACTGGGACGGTGACCCGGGCCTGGCCACTGTCGGAACCGCGGTCGTCCCCCAGACGGACCTCGGCAACGCCCACGTGGAGGGTCCGGCGACCCACCCGGCGATCGAGCCCTTCGACATCCGCGTGTTCTGGGACCTCCCCCACGCGGAGGAGGGGGACCGCTGGTTCGGCATCGTCGATCTGGGGACCTCCCCGGAGACGCCGACGAACATCGGGTCGATCCCCGTCACGATCGAACGGGCTGCCGACGACGTGAGCAAGACCGCCGACGTCGACACCGCCAGCCCTGGTGACGTCGTCACCTACACGCTCCAGGTGGAGGCCAACACCACCCCGGAGGACCTGGCCTACACGCTGGTCGACACCATCCCCGACGGCATGACGTACGTGCCGAACTCCCTGTCCGGCCCGGACATGTCCTTCGATGACGTGTCCTACGCCAACGGCCAGATCCGCTGGACCCCGACCGTGCCGACCCGATTCGGCGTGGCCGGCAGCTACACCATCACCACCAACGGCACCGACCCCTCGTGCGACACCCAGATCCCCGGTGGTTACCTGGACCTCAGGGACCTGTCGATCCCCGCCAACGCCGGTATCTCGGGGGACACGGTCGTCTTCACGACAGGAGCGTCCGGCTCCCCGTTCCAGTACCTCGGTGACGAGTACGCAGGGGTGTCGTTCACCGACGACGGCTTCCTGATCTTCGACTCGGGTACCAACTACGGCGGGTCTCCCTGGGTCCCGCAGGCGGTGCCGAACCCGGCCTTCCCCAACAACGTGCTCGCCCTGCTCTGGGATGACTACGAGATCCGGTACGAGGGTGACAACACCGCCGGTGTGTCCCTTGCCGCGACCGGCTCCGGTCCGGGTGACGTGTCCATCATCGACTACCGCAACCTCGTGCCGTTCGGCGCGCCAACAGGCGACTACACCGACGCGGTGACGATGCAGGCCTGGGTCTCGAGGTCCGCAAGCCCGGTGGGGCCGGAGATCGTTGTCGCCTTCGACGACCTCAACAGCCTGACCAACCCGGTCACTGCAGGCTGGGAGAACGCCGCCGGTACCGCCGGTGACGCCCTGTACAACAACGAACCGGCGACCGGCCTGACCGCGGGCACGATCGTCTGCTACGACTACGCCGGCCCGAGCGCCGATCCGATCTCGATCACCTACCAGGTCACCGTCGACGACGGTGTTGCGGACACCAACCTGACCAACATCGTCGATCACGTCACCGACAACCCGGGCGACGCGAACGCGATCACCGGCGACACGGTGACCGTCGGAACCCCGCCCGCGACGACGGTGACGGTCGAGGCGACCCAGACCCCCGCCACGACGACGACACCCGGCGAGTTCACGATCACGCGTGACGACCCGGCCTTCGACATGACCGTGGACTACGACGTGTCCGGTTCCGGCGTCCCCGGGACCGACTACAGCACACTCTCCGGCTCGGTGACGTTCGAGACGGGCGAAACAACTGCCACCGTCGACGTCGACGTGATCGCGACACCCACCGGATCCAGGACGGTCGTCATGGACCTGCTGCCCGGCGCGGGCTACGAGGTCGGCGACCCGTCGTCGGCCACCGTCACCATCGCGGGCCGCTCCACCGGCGGCGGTGGCGGCGGTGGGACACCGGGTGGTGTCCCGGCCGTCAGCGTCGCCGCTGCGGACGACACGTTCGTGTTCACCCACACGGGCGGGTCGTCCCTCGGCGCCCTCACCGTCGCCTACAGCGTCGGTGGCACCGCGATCCCGGGTGAGGACTACACGGCCCTCTCCGGCACCACCACCATCCCCGCGGGAACCGACATCGTGTCGGTCCCGGTCGACTTCGCCGAGGACGCCACCGACGGCGCCACGGTCGAGGTGACCGTCATCGACGGCGATGCCTATGACGTGGGCACGAGCCCGACGGCCACGCTGGTCGCCTCGGGTGAGGAACCGCCTGGTCCCATCGAGGGGGTCGTCCTCGCCGGGGAGACCCGCATCGAGACCGCCATCGCGGTGTCGATGGACGCCTTCCCGGAGGACGACAGCGCCGACGCGGTCGTGCTGACCCGGGCCGACGTTCCCTTCGACGCCCTGACGGCCACCCCGCTGGCGGTCCGCCGCAACGGCCCCCTGCTGCTGACCCAGCAGGAGTCGATGCATCCCGCGACCATGACCGAGATCGACCGGGTGCTGCCCGACGGTGGCACCGTGTACCTCATGGGTGGCACAGCCGCCCAGTCCGAGGACGTCGAGCTGGCCCTGACGGCAGCGGGCTACGAGGTCGTCCGGCTGGCCGGCCCGACCAGGTTCGAGACGGGCCTTGCCGTGGCCGAGGAGATCGGCGACCCCGAGGCGATCCTGATCGCCTCCGGTGAGCGGTTCCCCGACGCCCTGTCGGCGGGCGCCGCAGCCGGCGAGGTCGACGGTCTCGTCCTGATCACGCCCGACGGCGTCGCCCACCCGGGCGTCACCGCCTACCTGGCCGACCGGCCCGACACGCCCACCTACGCCATCGGTGGACCTGCTGCGACGGCGTTCCCCGACGCCACCCCGATCGTGGGGTCCGGCCGTGAGGCCACCGCGGTCATGGTGGCCGAGGAGTTCTTCGACGGACCCACCCGGATCGGGCTGGCCCGCGGTGACGACTTCGCCGATGCCCTGGCCGGTGGCGTGCACTCGGCGCTCAAGGGTGGTCCGGTGACCCTGACACCCAGCACCGAGCTCGCATCGGTGGTGCAGGACTACATCTGCGCCAACGTCGACACGCTCGAGCAGGGCTACGTCTACGGCGGAGACGCCGCAGTCAGCCCATCGGTCGTGGCGAACTTCGTCGCAACCCTGAACGGGGAGGGCTGCCCCGCGTAGCGGCACCCTCCGACGACGACGGGCCCGGCGCACATCGCGCCGGGCCCGTTGCGCTGTCGGGACGTCAGTGGGGCAGCAGCTGTCCGAGCCGCTTGGTCAGCTTCATGTTCTCGCTGTAGTCGATCGGCACGACGATCACCGACGGCCGGTCGGTGATCGCGAACGCCTCCTTGAGCGCCGGCCGGAGCTCGTCGGCGGACTCGATGCGGACGGCGTGGGCGCCGAAGCCCTTCGCCACGGCCACGAGGTCGTTGTGGCGCATGGTGGTGTGGCTGGTCCGGCCGAAGTGGGCCTCCTGCTTCCAGGCGATCAGCCCGTAGGAGCTGTCGTCCCAGACGACGTAGGTGGGCGCGACCTCGTACTGGTATGCCGTGTCGAGCTCCTGGATGTTCATCATGAAGCCGCCGTCGCCCATCAGCCCGACGACCCGCTTGTCGGGGTGCACCAGCTTGGCGCCGATGGCCCCCGGCAGGGCGATGCCCATCGAGCAGAACCCGTTGGAGATGATGCAGGTGTTGGGTTCGTAGGTGGGGTAGTGGCGCGCCGTCCACATCTTGTGGGCCCCCACGTCGGAGATGAGGATGTCGTCGTCGGCGAGCTCGGCCCGGATGTCGTGCAGGGCCCGCTGCGGCTTGACGGGGAACCCACCGTCGAGGGAGAACTCCTCGAGGATCTCGAACTCCAGGGTCCGCCGCATCCGCTCGAGCCGATCCCAGCCCATGTCGCGGTGGTCGTCGGTGAGGGCCTCGTTCATCTGCCACAGGGCGTTGGCCAGGTCGCCCACGACCTCGACCTCCGGCCGGTAGTGCGCGTCGACCTCCGAGGGGTGGAAGTCGATGTGGATGATGTGCTTCTGGGGGCCGACGTTCCACTTCTCGGGGTGCCACTCGGTGAAGTCGTAGCCGATGGCGATGACGCAGTCGGCATCCTCGAAGGCGTCGATGACGTGGTCGCGGGCGCCGAGGCCAGCGGCGAACAACGACTGGGGATGCCGGTCGGAGATCGCACCCTTCCCCATGAACGTCGTCGTGGCGTACATGCCCGTCTCGTCGACCATCCGGTTGAGCTGGGTGGACACCCGTGTGCGCACGCAGCCGTGCCCCGCGAGGATGATCGGACGTTCGGCCTCGGCGAGGACCTCCATCGCCCGGGCGACCGCCTTCTCCTCTGCGGCAGGTCGCCGGACCTTCATGCCGGGGATGATCGGCTCGTCGTCGATGTCGATCTTGGCGACGTCCTCGGGCAGCTCGATGTGGGTGGCGCCGGGATGCTCTGCCCGGGCGATCTTGAACGCCTTCCGGGTGACCTCGGTGATGTTCTCGGCGTCCCAGATGGTCTGGCTCCACTTGGTGACGGGCTCGAACATCCGCACGACGTCCATCGCCTGGTGGGAGTCCTTGTGCAGCCGGGTGGTCGCCCCCTGCCCGGTGATGACGACGAGGGGGGAGTTGTCCATGTCGGCGTTCGCCACACCGGTCATCAGGTTGGTCGCACCCGGCCCCAGGGTGCCCAGGCAGACACCCGGTTCGCCGGTCATGCGGCCGTAGAGGTCGGCCATGAACGCGGCGCCCTGCTCGTGGCGGCAGATGACGAACTCGATGTCGCTGTCGAGCAACGAGATCATCACGTCGGCGTTCTCCTCGCCGGGCACGCCGAAGATGTAGCGCACACCTTCCGCCTCGAGGCACTTCAGGAACAGGTCGCTGGCCTTCACGGGGACCCCTCTGGTCAGGTGGTGGGCTGTCGGCCGAGTCTCCGCCCGCCCTGCGCGCGGGTCAACGGTCGTCATCGGACGGTGAGGACCACGGCACGGCCCGTCCGCGCCGAGCCCTGCATCGCACGGTGCGCGGTGTAGCGGGTCGAACGGGTCGAACCGGTCGGACCGTGCAGGTCGGCCCGGTGCTACCGTCGAGGCGATGGGCGATCGGCCGGTGGCGCGGGCAGGCAGCGGACGGTGGCGTGGCGGGACTGACCACCGCGTCCGCACGGTGCTGGCCGTGGCCGTCGCCGGCCTGCTCGTGACCGGGTCGGCGGTGACGGCGGCCCGCACCCCCTCCGCACCGGTTGTGGCCCTCGCCGGGACCCACGATCGTGCCGATCATCGTCAGGACGCGACGCAGGCCCCGATCGCGCCGACCGGGGGTGGGGTGACGAGCGCAGCCGGCCCCACGCCGGTGCCTGCGGCGACTCCACCGGCAGCGTCTGCCCCGACCGCCACCCCGACACCCCGCACGACGACTCAGCCCCCGACTCCACCCGTCCAGCCCGAGGAGCAGCCGGGCACCTTCGCGCCGGCGACCGACCCCCAGCCCCGCGAGGCCTTCGTCACCGGATTCTCCCCGTTCGCGTCGGTGGCCGGCATCGTCCTGCACCACCCAGCCGACGTCGTGGAGCGGATCGGGCTGCACCAGTCCAACCACGAGGGCGCGCGTGACCTCGACGTCCTGGAGACCGCCGCGGCACCGCTGGTGCTGGAGTCCCGCGACCGCCTGAGCGGCGAGCGCAGCGCCGCCGACGTCGTCGTCGACCCGACGGGAGAGATCCGGTCACCGGTCACCGGGACGGTCATCCGGGCCGGCTCCTACACCCTCTACTGCGACCTGACCGACGAGTACGCGGTGATCGCCCCCGACGCCCAGCCCTCCTGGGAGGTCAAGGTGCTGCACGTCGTCGGGCTGCACGTCGCCGTCGGCGACCGGGTCGAGGCGGGCGTCACCCCGCTCGCCGCCCACGCCCACGTCCTGCCGTTCGCTTCACAGGTCGACGAGTGGACGGCCGAACCGTCGTGGCCGCACACCCACGTCGAGGTCGTGGACCCCTCCATCCCCAACCAGCCGAACCCGGGCAGCGGCTACGACGACTGCCCCTGACGCGGCTGGCCCGACCCGCGGCCCTCAGCCCCGCCAGGGGCCGGCGAGGACCCGGTCCCATGTCTCCTGCGGGGTCCGCTGCTCCGGCCGGCAGCGTTCCAGCCACCAGGTGACCCCGGCCTCGGCGTGGGCAGACAGGTCCTCTCCGGCCGCCGACGTGCCCTCGTGGACCATGTCGAAAGGCGAGTCGTCCACGCGGTGCTCGGCGACGAAGGCCGCGACGTCGCGGAAGTCCTGCGGCGTCATGCCCCCGTCGGTGATCGGGAAGGCCCCGTCGAACCGCGCGGCCCGCTGCATCGGCTTGCGGTTGGGCCACACGCCGGCGACCCAGATCGGGACGTGGTCCTGCATCGGCGTGGGCTGCTGCTCCACCCCGTCGACGGTGTAGTGCTGTCCCTCGAACGACACCGGCTCGCCGGTCCAGAACGCCCGCAGCAGCTCGAGGGACTCCTCGAGCATGCCGGCGCGGGTGCGTGGGTCCGCCTCCTCGCCGAGCGCGTCGAACTCCACGGGGTGCACGCCGAGGCCAACCCCCAGCACCATCCGCCCTGCGGACAGGTGGTCCAGGGTGGCGACCTCGCGAGCGACCTTCCACGGGCGGCGACGGGCCAGGGGGGTCACCATCGGCCCGATCCGGACCCGTTCGGTCACCGTGGCGATCGTGGCCAGCGCGATCCAGGGGTCGACCATGGGGGGCTGGCCGGTCCGACCGATGTGGTCCCAGACGAACACGCCGTCCCAACCGGACTCCTCGGCCGCGACGGCCAGGTCGGCCAGCCAGCCGATGTCGGCGTTCTCGCCGTGGTTGGCGACCGTCAGCCCCTGCTTCACCCCTCGTCCTCGAGCGGTATCAGCCGGCCGGTCCTCACGTCGTAGGTGTAGCCCTCGACCGTGGTCCCGTCGGCCAGGAGACCCGGCGTGCGGAGCCGCGCCACGTCGTCGGCCAGCGATGTCGGGCCGTTGGCATGAAGGACCTCGGGCACGTCGACCATCCCGGTCTCGCGCAGCTTGTCCTGGAGCTCCTCGTCGGTCCCGGCGTTGCCGCACTCGGTGTGGTGGATCACCGCGACCTGTCGCACACCGAGCAGGCGAGTGGACAGCACGAGCGACCGCACGGCGTCGTCGGTGGCGCGCGCCCCGCCGTTGCGGATGACGTGGGCGTCGCCGGCGGCCAACCCCAGCGCCTGGTTGGGCACGATGCGGGTGTCCATGCAGGTCAGGACCGCAAGTCGCAGCCGCGGCGGGGCGACCAGCGTCGGGTCCAGCGGCGGCGCGTCGGCGTTGCGCGCCATCAGGTCCACCGGCGCGGACTGGTTGTCGGGGGAGGGGGAGGTGAGGGACATGTGGGAACCGGGGTCGGGGACGAAGGACGAGCGCAGTCTTCCATGCGGTGCCGGTGGCACACACCTTCGCTGGGGTACGCCCAGCCAACTACTGTCGGCGAGGTATCCGTGACGTTCGGAGAGATCACTTCGCTGCCCGAGCGCGTGGCCGATGATGGGTTCGTGTCGCGCACCTCCATCGCCCTGGCCTGGGTCCTCCTCACCGCCCTCGTGGCGCCGGCCGCCGCAAGTGCAGAGGACGGGATGGCCGGGGAGGGGGTCGAGGGCGTGATCGTGGTCCTCGACGGGTCGATGGACGGCGTCGACGAGGTCGTGGCCAACGCCGACGGGGAGATCGACGTCATCGCGCGGGACACCCTCGCGGTCGAGGTCGACGACCCGGCCCGCGCGATCGACGACCTGACCGGGGTGGAGGGCATCGCCCTGGTCGAACCCGACTGGCCAGTTCGGCTGGCTGCGGTGCCCGCACCCGACGATCCGCGGTTCGGTGACCAGTGGGGGCTGCACAACACCGGCCAGGACGGCGGCACCCCGGGGGTCGACGTCGATGCGCTGGAGGCCTGGGACCTGCTGACCACCGGCGTGCTCGTGCCCGAGGGCAGCAGCGGCCCGCTGGGCAACGACGTGGTCGTCGCCATCTCCGACAGCGGCGTCGATGCGTCCCACCCCGACCTCGTCGACCGGATGTGGCGCTCGACCGGGCAGCTGGCTGGCTGTCCCGATGGCAGCGTCGGCTACGACTGGATCGACGACGGCTGCGCCGCCCCGGCCGCCAACGGCGACGGGCAGGGCCACGGCACCCACGTGGCCGGGATCGTGGCGGCCGCCGTCGGCAATGCCGTCGGCACGGCAGGGCTTGCGCCGCACGCGAGGTTGCTCGACCTTCGCTTCCTCGACGCCGCCGGCAACGGCCTGACGTCGGATGCGGTGGCCGGGATCACCCTCGCCATCGACTTGGTCGAGGCGGGGGTGGACCTGCGGGTCATCAACGCCTCGTGGAGCGGCAACGGCTACTCCGCCGCCCTCGCCCGCGCCATCACCGACGCCGAGGCGGCCGGCATCCTCGTGGTGGCTGCCGCGGGGAACGAGGCGGTCGACAACGACACGACCCCGAGCTATCCGTGCGGCTACGCCGCCGCCAACGTCATCTGCGTCGGCGCGACCGACCGCCACGACGACGTGTCGACGTTCAGCAACCGCGGTGCGGTCAGCGTCGACCTCGGCGCCCCGGGCACCCTCATCCGATCGACCGCCCGCGGTGGGGGGACGACGGTGCTGAACGGCACGTCGATGGCCGCCCCGCTCGTCGCCGCCGCCGGTGCGCTGCTCGCCGGCTGCGGGGTCGACCCGGCCGGTATCCGCAGCGCCGTCCTCGACGGCGTGGCACCCGTCGCGGATCAGGCCGGTGCCTGGGTGACCGGCGGGCGGCTCGACGTGGCCGAGTCCGTCCGCATCGCCGGCTGCGACGGCAGCCGCATCACTGCACCCGGCATCCCCGGTCCGTCGTTCGTCGGAGGGACCAGCGACATCGTGACGTGGCAGCCGGGCGGTGGCGACCGGTTCGACCTCGAACGTGCGCCGGTCGGCGGCAGCACCTGGACCCCCGTCGCGACGGGGCTGACCGAACCCACCGCTGACCTGTCCGCCCTCCCCGAGGGACGCCTGGCCCTGCGGGTCCGCGGCACGCTGGCGGCGACGGGCGCGACCGCGCTGTCACCGGTGGCCAGCCCGGTGGTCATCGACCGGACCGCCCCGCTGGCCCCGCGGATCGACTTCGACCACGCCGGCGTCCCCGTCGACGGCACCACCTGGTACCCGGCGGGCACGACCATGCACGTGGAGGCCACCGACCGCCTCGCGCCCGACGGGTCCGCCGGCAGCGGCGTCGTCCCGCAGGACGTCCTCCTCGACACCCACGGTCCGGTGGCGGCGGTGCAGGTCACCGACCGGGCGGGCAACACCTCGCCGACCACCGACCCCGATGCGACGGTCGATGCAACCGCGCCGCAGGTGGAGGTGGTCGGCTGCCCCACGACCGACGTGGAGGCAGGTGACGTCGTCACGGTGATGGTGACGGCCAGCGACGTCGGATCCGGGCTGGACGATGATCCGTCCGGCGAGCGCGTGCTGCCCACCGACGAGCCGGGGCCGCACGAGCTCGTGGTCGAGGCACGCGACCGCGTCGGGTCGACCACGACCGCGTCGTGCAGATGGACGGTGACCGGCTCCTCGGCGCCGCCCACCACGGACCCGCCCCCTCCGGCACCCGCGCCACCGCCCCCGGCACCCCCGCCCCCGGCACCCCCGCCCGCTGGCGGCGGGACACCCCCCGCACCCACCCCGGTCGAGGAGCCCACCGACGAGCCCACCGAGGAGCCCGTCGAGTCGCCGACGGCGCCACCCGCCGAACCGACCGCGACGGGCACCGTCGAGCGGCTCGACGACCCGTCCCCGGGTGCGGCCGCGACCCGCATCTCCCGGATCCGCTTCGACGACGCCGACGCCACCCGGGCCGCCGACGACGCCGACACGAGCCGGGCCGCCGGTGACCGCCGCCTCGCACGCCATGCCGTCCTCGTCCGCGACGATGCCTTCCCCGACGCGCTGGCCGGCGCGTCCCTGAGCGGCGACGGGCCGTTGCTGCTGACCGACGGCACGACCCTGTCGACGGAGACGGGCGAGGAGCTGCGACGGGTCCTGCCGGCCGGCGCGACCGTCCACCTCCTGGGTGGCGTCGGGGCCCTGTCGGAGGACGTCGAGGCCGCGGTCGTCGCGCTCGGCTTCGTGCCGGTCAGGCTCGCGGGTGCGACGCGGGTCGAGACGGCCATCGCCGTCGCCGACGAGGTGCGGGCCCGCGGCAGCACCTCCGACCGCGTCATGCTTGCCCGCGCCGACGGCCCCGCCGACAACCCCACCGCCGCCTGGGCCGACGCCGTCAGCGGCGGGGCGCACGGGGCCAGGACCGCCACGCCGGTGTTGCTGAGCCACACGGCCGACCCGCACCCAGCCGTCGTGGACTGGCTGACCGCGCACGATGCGGCGCCCGTCCTGCTGGGCGGCACCGCAGCGCTGTCCGACGCCTACGACCGGTTGCCCGGTGCCACACGCGTCGAGGGGTCGGACCGGACCTCGACGGCCGTTGCGGTGGGGGAGCGGCTCTGGGGCCTGTCGAGTCCGTTCGCCGCCGCGACCGTGATCAACGGCTGGGACACCGACGGCTGGGCCCGCGGGCTGGCTGCTGCCGGACTGGCGGCCGACCGCGATGCGCCGCTGGTCCTCGTCGGCGACGACGTCCTGCCGGCGGCCACCGCAACCGCCACCCGCTGTGCGGCGGTCGTCCTCGTCGGCGGGACCGACAC
The DNA here is from genome assembly GCF_003073135.1 of Euzebya rosea. NCBI lineage: Bacteria > Bacillati > Actinomycetota > Nitriliruptoria > Euzebyales > Euzebyaceae > Euzebya > Euzebya rosea. The sequence continues at coordinate 89,877 of NZ_PGDQ01000018.1, read as the reverse complement.
GATCACGACGGGGGTGGAGGAGTCGATGCGCAGCGCCTGTCCGGATGGATCGCCCTCTCGATGAGAGAAGGGCAGCCCACACCACGGGCGGGAACGCAGGAGGGCCGGTCGTCCACGAGGACGACCGGCCCGGTTTCCCTGGAAGGACTGGTGACTAGCTGCTGGGCAGCAGCACGGAGTCGATCAGGTGCACGGTGGCGTTGGCGGTCTGGATGTCAGGGACGACGATCTCGGCCTGGCCAGCGACGGTCGTGCCATCGATGGTGATGGTCTCGCCGGTGAAGGTCTCGTACTCACCGGACAGGTCGGCGGAGGCGATGCGCTCGCCGACGATGACGTGCAGGCCCAGGACCTGGGTCAGCAGACCGGACGGGTCGTCCAGCGCTGCCTGCAGGGTGTCGGCGTCCAGCGCGGCGAAGGCGCAGTCGGTGGGGGCGAAGACCGTGAGGGCCTCGGCGGAGTTGAGGGTGTCGCCCAGGCCAGCGGCACCGACGGCGGTGACCAGGGTGGTCAGGACCGGGTTGTTGGATGCGGCGGTGGCGACGGGGTCGTCGGCCATGCCCTCGAGGGTGCCCTCGGACTGGCCGCCCTGGACGGCGGCGACGATGGCGTCGGTGTCGCAGACGGTGGTCGAGTCCGCAGCAGCGGCGTCGGTGGTCTCCTCGGTCATGGCCTCGTCGGTCATGGCGTCGTCGGTCATGGCCTCGTCACCAGCAGCGCCGGAGACGCTCGGCGGCACCAGGACGGTGTCGATGAGGTGCACGGTGGCGTTGGCGGTCTGGATGTCGGGGACGACGATCTCGGCCTGGCCAGCGACGGAGGTGCCATCGATGGTGATGGTCTCGCCGGTGAAGGTCTCGTACTCACCGGACAGGTCGGCGGAGGCGATCTGCTCGCCGGCGATGACGTGGAAGCCGAGGACGGTGGTCAGCAGGCCGGTCGGGTCGGCCAGGGCGGCCTCGAGGGTGGCCTGGTCGAAGTTGGCGAAGGCGCAGTCGGTGGGGGCGAAGACCGTGAGGGCCTCGGCGGAGTTGAGGGTGTCCACCAGGCCGGCCTCGGAGACGGCGGTGACCAGGGTGGTCAGGACCGGGTTGGAGGAGGCGGCGGTACCGACCGGGTCGTCGGCCATGCCGGCGAGCGTCCCGTCCTCGGGGCCACTCTCGACCGCGGCGACCAGGCCGTCGGCGTCACAGATCGTGGAGGAGTCGGCCGCGGTGGCCTCCTCGGTCATCTCCTCGTCCATGGCCGCTTCGGTGGCCGTCTCGGATGCGCCGGTGGCGGTCTCGTCGGCGGAGTCGTCTGCTGCACAGGCTGCGGCGACCACGGCAAGGACCATGACCAGGAGCAGCGTGCGGAGCTTGAGCATCGAACGCATGTTGCGTTGCCTTTCATCGGGTGAGGGCGCAGCAGGAGCCGGCCCGTTCGGGGATCTGGCGGCAGGCGGTGCGCAGCCGGGAAGGGCGTTGCGCTGGCGGCGCCTGACACCACTGGTTCGGACACGGCCCGGGGGAGGATTGGTCGGCCCCCGGATTTCTTCTACTGCGCTCGGAGGAGGGATCGGCGGACGAAGCACCTGGCCACGAACGGCGAGGTCATCGCTCGGACCAGCGCGCCGTAGCCGAGCCCGAACGACAGCTGGCGTCCCACTGCCAGGGGACGGGCGGTTTGCACCAGCAGGTGGTCGCTGCTGCAGCCGATGATGGCCACGCCGTCGGGCGGGACCAACCCCTCCGGATCGATGTCCTGTCGACCGATCGCGAGGATCGACTGGGCGATCGGCCCTCGGTCCAGCGGCGCCGTGCCGGGACCGTTGGCCGTCTCCCCCAGTCGTCCCCACGGCGCCGACGGCTTCGTGCCCGACTCGATGACTTCGGCGACCAGCACGAACGCGTCCTGGTGGAGTCCGGCGATGGCGGTCCGGTCCAGCGGGTCACGTCCGAGCAGGAGCGCCTCGCCGAGCCGCAGGTCGTTGACCCGTCCCACATCAGGCGCCCGGAGGGCCCAGGAGAGGTTGGCGGAGTTGCCACCGGACACGACGGCCAGGGGCCGTCCGAGGGTGGTCTCGCAGTCGCCGACCAGCCGGTCGAGCACCGCCATGTTCACCTCGTCGGGAACCACCCCGTTGCGGCAGGCGAGGTTCGCGCCGAGGCCACGCACGTCGAGGTGCGGCAACGACATCACCCGCCCGAGGACCGCTGGCAGGTCCTCGGGCATGACCCCCTCCCGGAGGTCGCCGAGCTCGACCATGAGGATCACCCCGTGATGTCGTCCTGCACGTCCGGCCGCCTCCGACAGACACGCCAGGACCACCGGTTCGGTGTTGCAGCTCTGATCGGCCCACGCCACGACCTGCGCGGCTTCGCTGATCATCGGGGTGCGCAGCTGGGTCGCGGGGGCGGTCACGCCGGCCATCCGCATCGTCGCCAGCGTGGCGATCCGGGAGTCCCCGACCCCCTGTGCGCCGCCGGCCAGCATCGCCGTCACGATCGGCAGGTTCCCTCGCACGGCCTTCGTCACCGCAGTCACCCCGATGCCGCGACCCTGGAGGCGACCGGCCAGCGATGCGGTGTTGTCCTCGATGTGGGCCAGGTCGATCTCCAGCCGCGGGGCCCTCACCCGGTCCCGGCTGGCACCCGTGGTCGGAGGGTCGGGAAGGCGGTGACGACCATGGCGACCAGGTCTGCCACCGGACGCGTCAGGGCATCGGTGACCGGCACCGAGAGCTGGTGTTCGAGGTCACTGATCGCGGCGCTGACCTCGTCCTCCGACAGGTGTTCGTGATTGATGGTCACCCCGATCACGCTGGTGTCGGCGAACGCGTGGATCAACGCGATCTCGCTGGCCGGCGTCGGCATGTCGACGTCGGGGAAGTCGCTGAGGACCGTGCGGCCCGGGGCGTGCTGCAGGATCACCCCGTCCGGACGGCTGCCACGCAGGACGATCGTGGAGCTGATGTAGGCCGGGTGGCTCAGCGCCCCCTGCCCCTCGACGACGATCACGTCCGGGGCGGCGGAGGAGAAGGCGTCCAGCACGACACCCTCCATCTCCCCGATCCCGAACTGAGCCGGGATGGCGTCCAGCGCGATCCCGAAGCGGGCGCCCTGGATCAGGCCCGTCTGACCGGTGCTGACCATCACCGCGTTGATGCCTGCGGCGCGGAGGGCGTCGACCAGGATCGTCGCCGTGGTCCGCTTGCCGATCGCCCCGTCGGTGCCGAGGACCGCGATCACCGGACAGGTGACCTCCCTGATCCGGCCGGTGAACATCCGCAGGTCCTTGGTCGCCCGCGGCCGGCGAATGTCACGGATCTCAACCTCGTTGGCGATGGCGGCGCCCGCGAACTCGGGGTCGTCGTTGAGGAACTCGTGCAGGCCGTTGACCAGGTCGAGCCCGGCGGCGACGGCCGCCAGCAGCACCGTGCGGCTCGCGACGTCGAGCAGGCCGCTGGAGGGGGCGACTCCGATGATCATCGCGTCGGGACGTGTCCCCGTCCGAGCCTGCGCCTGGTCCAGCGCCGCCTGCAACGAGGCGACGACGGGGATGCCGTTGGGGATGCCGTCCAGCACCGTGCCGGTGTCGGCGCCGGCCTGCTGGCTGTCGATGACGCTCAGCACCTCGTAGGTCTCGCTGTGGCGGACGAGGCCGTTGGCGGTCTTGCCGTCGATGTCACCGAAACGGTGGTCGCAGTAGACGACGGCGGTGGGTCTGGGCAGGGGTGTGGACGTGGACACGCTGGCTCCTCGGCTCGAGAGCGCGGAGGCGACAGGATCGAGACAGCCAGATGTGGCCGAAGGTCAGCGAGGAGTCTCCACTGGGGGAACAGCCAACTGTAGCCGCTCGTCGGTCCGCCCGACGGCCGGCTTGCGCAGCGGCGCCGGTCAGCCGGCAGGCAGCAGGACGCGGTCGATGAGGTGGACCGTCGCGTTGGCGGTCTGGATGTTCGGCACGACGATCCGTGCCTGTCCGTTGAGGGTGACGACGTTGTCCTCGACGGTGTAGGGCAGCCGTGGCCCCGCCGCCGTGGGCAGCTCTCCGCCGTCGAGCTGGTCGAACGTCAGCCGGCCGGGCACGACGTGGAACTGCAGGATCCGTGCCAGCAGGCCGTCGGGGTCGGCCATCGCCGCCTGAAGGGTCGAGGGGTCGAGCATGGCGAACGCGCAGTCGGTTGGGGCGAACACCGTCAGCGCGTCGGCGCTGTTGAGGGAGTCGACCAGGTCGGCGCCCACGATCGCCTCGACCAGGGTGGTCAGCACCGGGTTGCTGGACGCGGCCACTGCCACGGGGTCGTCGGCCATCCCCACGATGGTGCCGTCGACCGGCCCGGCGTTGATCGCCGCGGTCAGGGCCGCGGTGTCGCAGGCCGTGGTCGAGTCCGGCGGTCCGGTCTCCACGGCCTCGACCTGCACTGGGCCCTGGACGCCGTCGGGCACGATGACGTGGTCCACCAGGTGGATCGTGGCGTTGGCCGTCTGGATGTCAGCCACCTGCACCGTGGCCTGGCCGGCCAGCACGATCCGGTCCCCCTCGCGGGTGTAGGGGATGGTGCGCCCCGTGAATGTCGTCAGCTCACCGCCGGTCAGCTCGGCGGATCCCAGCCGTTCGCCCGGAACGATGTGGGCGCCGAGGATCTGGGTCAGCAGGCCAGCGGGGTCGGCCAGGGCGGCGTCGCGCAGCTCGGGGTCCAGCATCTCGAACGCGCAGTCGGTCGGCGCGAAGACCGTCACGGCCTCGGCGTTCTCCAGCGTGTCGGTCAGCTTGGCGGTCGCGGCGGCGGCCACGGCCCGGGACAGGACGGGGTTGGCCATCGCTGCCGTGATGACGGGTACCTCCGCCATGGCCTCGCGGCTGCCGTCCTCGTCGGCCAGCGCGATGGCGGACTCCACCCCCTCGGTGGTGCAGACCGTCGTGCTGTCCACCACCGCGGTTCCCGCGGGCTGCAGCGGTGTCTCGGCAGGCGACGAGCACGCCGCCAGGAGCACCATCCCCACCAGGAGGATCAGTCGCAGACGCGGGTGGGGGGTGGGGGACATGTGCGCTCGGGGGTCGGGGGCGCCTCGCGGGGACTGCCGCGGGGGAGAGGGGAATGGTCGGCGCCCGGACGCCGGTGCACAAGTCCGCGGCCCGGCCGCCGTGGCGCCCCGTCGGGTCAGGCCCCCTCGGCCACGGTGACCAGCAACGTCATCCAGCCGGACGCGCCGTTGGGGAACGGCGGCTGACGCTCCTCGGTCTGCACCTCACCGTTGGCGTTCGTGGCGCGGACCGTCAGGCGATGCGAGCCGGGGGTCGCGTCGGGCCAGGCCCAGCGCCACTGCCGCCACGTGTCGGCGTTGGCCTCCACGGCCAGGTCCGCCTCGTTCCACTCGCCGTCGTCGACGCGGATCTCCACCTTCTGGATGCCGACGGTCTGGTCCCAGGCGACACCGGCGACGACGACCTCGCCGGGTGCGACACGCTCCAGCGGGGCGGGCACGTCGATACGGGACTGCGTCTTGATCGGGGCCCGTTCGTCCCAGCCACGCTGGACCCAGTACATGTCGAAGTCGTCGAACGTGGTCAGCTCGATCTCGGTCAGCCACTTGGTCGCCGAGACGTAGCCGTACAGGCCGGGCACGACGAGCCGGGCGGGGAAGCCACGGTCGGCCGGGAGGGGCTGGCCGTTCATCAGCAGCGCCACGATGGCGTTGCGTCCGTCGGTCGCCACGTCGACGGGGAACCCGCCGGTCCAGTCGTCGACCGAGCGGCCCACGACCTGGTCGGCGCCCGACTGCACCCCCGCCTCTGCCAGCAGGTTGGCCAGCGGCACGCCGGTCCACCGGGCGCTGGACACCAGGTCACCGCCGACCTCGTTGGACACGCAGGTGAGGGTGATGTCGGCCTCCATCAGGTCGGGACGGCGCAGCAGCTCCTCGTAGCCGTACTCGACCTCGCGGTCGACCATGCCGTGGATCCGCAGGGACCATCCGTCGGGGTCCACGCGGGGGACGACGAGGGCGGCGTCGACCCGGTAGAACTCCTCCTCGGGGGTGACGAAGGGCGCGAGGCCGTCGATGCCGAAGTCGACCCCGTCGGGCAGCGGCGGCAGCGGGCTGTCGACCTGGCCGAGCGCCCGTTCGGTGGCGCTGCCGACGGCGTCGGGGCTGGCGCCGGTGGCGCCGGCGATCTCGCTCGCGATGGACGCACGGGCGGCTTCGACGGCCTGCCCCTGGCGGCCGGCGAGGGTGCGGCCCCCGACGGCAGCGGCGGCCGAGGCCAGGGCGATGCCACCCGCCAGGCCGAGGAACGCCCGCCGGTCGGCAGCGCCGGCGCGCATGCCGGCGGATCGGTCGACGGCCGGGGCGACGCGGTCCGCAGCCGTGCCGTCGGGTGCCGTGTCGTCGGTCATCCGGTCGTCGGCTGGGGTACCGGCAGACGCCGTCGTCGCCGGGGTTGCCGCTGCGGCGCGCCGGGTCAGGAGCGCCAGGACGGCGACGCCGACCACGGCGGTGACCACGCTGGGCACCCCGTCCACGGCGGTGGTCTGGAAGGCGGTTGCGGCCACCCCGACAAGGCCGAGCGCGACGACACCGGCAGCGGCAACGCGGAACCGGGTGCGTGCGACGGCACCCAGCACGCACCCGAGGAGCAGGACCAGCGCGAGGGTGCCGCCGATGAGGGCCGGTTTGTCGTTGCTGCCCAGGTTCTCGATGGCCCAGCGCTCGACCGGCCCCGGGACGAGGTCGATCACCGACAGGCCCACCGCCTCGACGGGCGAGGTCCAGCCCGGGACGAGCCCGGCTGCCAGCTCACCGGCGGCAAGGGCCGCGACGGTGGCGAGCAACCCGGAGAGGACGGCGGAACGGCGTGGGGTCAGGAGGTGCATGTCCCCACCAGTTCGTCACCGATCGTCGCGCGGATGGCCGTCGGTTCGGGTCCGGCCGCCCCCGAACGCTCAGAGCTCGTCGATCGCCCAGTCCAGCGCGGTCCGGGCGAGGGAAGCCTGCGTGGCACGGACCGTCGCACCCCCGGGGCCCGGCCATGCGGGCCTCGCCGCCGCCGCGAGCAGCAGACCAGCCGTCTTGGCGAGCCAGCCCCCGACGTCGTCGACGGGTGGGACCTCCCGTCGTCCGTCGGTGTGGGCCAGGTCGACGGCGATCGACAGCCTGTCGACGTCGGCGTTGCCGACGAACGCGTCGGACCAGTCCACGACCGTGACCCGTCGACCCTCGGCATGCACGTTGCCGCTGCCGAGGTCGCCGTGCACCAGCGAGTGCCCCGCGATCGACACGCGGCTGGCGGCCTCCTGCAGGGCGTCGTGGTGGCCGCGGGTGTCCTCGGTGGTGATCAGGCCCTGCCAGGGGTCGATGTCGGCGACCTCGGGCAACCAGGGTGGGGGCGGCAACGCCGACAGCGCCGCCACCGCCGCCCACACGGGCTTCATCCGCTTGGGCCACGGGGGTGTCCAGCCCGCGTCGGACAGGCGGGCCTGGACCATCCAGGGGATCTCGTCGGTGGGATCGCCCGCCAGCACCGTCGGCAACGACCGATGCTCCAGCGTCATCAGCAACGCGACCTCGGCGCCAACGGCCTCGCCGGCCTCGGGGGACCCGTCTCCGGCCTTGACGAACACCGGACCGACCCCGGCGACATGGGCCACCATGCGCACCCCGGGTGCCGTGCCGTCGATGGGCCTGATGTCGCCGCCCAGCGGGCCCAGCTCGCCTTCGATGCGCCGCAGGACACGGTGCAGCGCCTCACGTCGGACGGCGTCGCCCGGTTCAGCAGCCATACGGGCTGCCGTCCAGTGCATCGACGTCATCGACCAACCAGCGACCGTCGACCTCGACCATCCGCCAGCGGAGCCGCCAGTCCGAGCAGGTCTGCCCGTCCGGTCCCCACTCCGCGGCCTGCAACGAGCGGAACGAGATCGTCGTGTCCAGCCCGCCGCCGGTCGCCGTGACGACCTCGACCACCGGAGAGAGGATCGTGCTGGTCTGGTTGCCATCGCTGAACTGCGTGAACCCGACCTGCTGCTGCAGGCCCACCGTGTAGGCGTCGAAGGCCAGCGCGTAGTCGCCGACGTTGATGCCGTCGTGCCACTGCTGGAGCGTCGAGGCGACGGCCGGGCCCTGCGGGTGGTCGGCCAGCAGGATCACATCGGGGGCGGGCGGTGCCGGTGGCGCCGGTGGGATGGTGGGTGCGGCCGTCGGGTCGGACGTCGGTTCGGTCGTCGCCCCCGGTGGGGCAGGTGCCGGCGGGATGGTCGGCGTCGGCGTGGCCACGGGCTCGATGGTGGGATCGGGGTCGGCCGCCGATGCGCCGACCGCCGGCGTGGCCGTGGGGGTCGTCGGGTCGGCCACGGCGACCTCGGTGTCGTCGCCGCCCAGCTGCAGCCAGGCGAACGCGCCGCCGGCCAGGACGACGAGGCCGACCAGCAGGCCGATCAGGACTGCCCCCGTCGTGGACCGGCCGCGTCCGGGCTGCGACGGCGGGGGGCTGTGGACCGGCGTGGCCTGGGGGTAGTGGGTCGCCTGGCCACTGGCTGCGGGGTGGGTCGGCCACGACTGCGTTGGGGTTCGCTGGCCCCCGGACGAGCCCCCGTGGTCCAGTGGCGTTGTTGGCGTCAGCGCCGGCGCCGACCCCAGCGGGGCCGTCGGTCGGGCGGCGGCGTCCGCCTGCTCCGCGCCCGTCACATCCGCGACGGGTTCGTCGGTGTGCAGCGGGGTGCCCAGGACCACGCCGGGCAGCGCCAGGGTGCGCTCGGCGGCCCGTCCGGCGTCGATCGCCTCGGGCAGGGTCATCCGGGTGGGCGGCAGCCCGGTGGCGCGCTGGGCGTCCTGCAGCTGCTGGCCGAACGCGATCGCGTTGGGTGTCCGCTGGGTCGGGTCCTTCGCGAGGGCCCGGTCGATCGCCTCGGCGAGGGGCTGGGGGATGCCTTCGGCAGCCAGGTCCGGCGGGTCCTCGCGAACCATGCGCGCGATGACCTGTGCCACCGACTCGTCCCCCGGGCGCACGAACGGCGGGTGGCCGGTCAGCAGCGCGAAGAGGGTGGCCCCGAGGGCGAAGACGTCGGTTCGTTCGTCGGGACGCGCCCCGTCCAGCACCTCAGGCGGCGAGAAGGCAACCGTCATCGTCATCTGCCCGGTGCTGGTCAGCGTGGCGGTGTCCGGGCCGGTCACCGAGGCGATGCCGAAGTCGGTCAGCACCGGTGACCCGAAGTCGTCGAGCAGGACGTTGTCGGGCTTGACGTCGCGGTGGACGATCCCCGCCGCGTGGGCGGTGGCCAGCGCCCCCGCGAGGCTGACCCCGATGTCGGCCACGTCCTGCCACGGCAGGGGTCCGGACCGCTCCAGGCGGTCGCCGAGGGACCCTCGTTCGTGGAAGGCCATCACGAGGTACGGCCGGTTGTCGTCGGTGAAGCCCGCCTGGTGCAGCGTGACGATGTGTGGATGGCTGGACAGCTGGCCGGTCGTGGCCGTCTCGCGCTCGAAGCGACGGCGCGCCCGATCGTCGAGCCGGCTGGACGCGCCCGTCAGGACCTTGATGGCGACGTCGCGTCCGAACCCCTGCTGCGGAGCTCGGTAGACCACGCCGAACCCACCCCGACCGATCTCGGCGAGGTCGTCGAACCCGGGCACGCTGGTGTCGGACATCGAGCACAGGCTAGAGGCCACGTCGTCCTCGACGGGTACCCGGGCCGCGACCGGAGGCGCTTCGTAAGGAACGACGGTCGGTCGGGCGCAGGCGCAGTGCGTCTACGGTTGTGCGGATGACCCGCGAACTCGTCGTCCTCGGGACGGCCAGCCAGGCACCCACCCGCGACCGCAACCACAACGGGTACCTGCTGCGCTGGGACGACCTCGGGCTGTTGTTCGACCCGGGTGAGGGCACTCAGCGCCAGATGCTGCTGGCCGACGTGCGGACATCGATGATCAGCCACGTCCTGATCACCCACGAGCACGGCGACCACTGCCTGGGCCTGCCCGGCGTGATGCAGCGGATGGTCCTCGAGCAACGTCGCGACCCCGTCGTGCTCGTCCACCCCGAGGCCGCCGGGCCGTACATCGACCGGCTGCTCGGGGTCGGGTTGTACGACGGCGGTCCCGACATCCTGCGTGTGGCGGTCCCCACCGACGGGGCCGTGCTGGGCCTGGGCGACGGTCGCAGCCTCGTGGCCACCCCGCTGGACCATCGCGTCCCGGCGATCGGCTATCGCGTGCAGGAACCCACGACCACACGCTTCGTCCCTGCCCTGCTGGAACGTACGGGGTTGTCGGGACCCATCGTCGGCCGGCTCCAGGCAGAGGGTCGCGTGCACGTCGACGGTCGGGTCGTCCACCTCGACGACGTCAGCGAGCAGGTGATCGGCCAGTCGATGGCCTTCGTGATGGACACGCGGGTGTGCGACGCCGCCGCCGAGCTGCTGGCCGACGTCGACCTCGGCGTGGTGGAGGCCACGTTCCGCCTGGGCGATGAGGAGCTGGCCGCCCGGTACGGCCACATGACCGCCGACCAGGCCGGTCGGCTGGCCGCCGCCGCGGGCGTGCGCCGGCTCGTGGTCACCCACTTCTCCCAGCGGTACCCCGACACCGCGGGGTTCGGCCTCGAGGCCGGACGACACCACGACGACGTGATCGCGGCGGTTGACCTCGACCGCATCGCCGTGCCCGACCGGGTCGACGCGGTGGCCGGGGCGGAGGCCTGATGCCGCCGACGGCTCCGCCGGTGTCGCGCCTGCTGGTCGGGCTGCTGCTGGTCGGCCTCCTCGGCGGCGGCAGCGCGACCGCCGCGGTACAGCCCAGTGGTGATGCCGATCGGCCCGACGAGCTCGTCCAGCGGTTCGCGGGAGCCAACCGGGCAGAGACGGCCGCGATGGCCGCCCTCGACGGGTGGGTGGCGACTGACCGGGCAGTGCTCGTCGACGGCGCCGTCTGGACCGATGCGCTGGTCGGGGCCCATCTGGCTGCCCGGCTGGACGTCCCCGTCCTCGTGTCCGGTCCCTCCGTCCCCGTCGAGACGCTGGCGGTGGTCGAGCAGCTCGGGATCGAGGACGTGGTTGCGGTCGGCGACGTGGCCGTGCCCGAGGCGACGACGGTGCAGCGCCTGGTCGCCGGCGACCCGGCGGCGCTGGCGGCTGCCGCACTCGACCTCGTCCCGCCCGGCCCCGGGCAGCCCGTGGTGCTGGTGAGCGCAGCCAGCTTCGCCGATGCGCTCGCTGCGGCCAACCTGGCACCCGCCGGACTGCTGCTGACCGCGCCGGACGCGCTGGCATCCGCGGCGGACGCAGCGATCAGACGCCACGATCCGGCGACGGTCGTGCTCGTCGGTGGCACCGCTGCGCTCTCGGAGCAGGTGGCCGACGACGTCCGGACCCTCGACGTCGAGGTACGACGTGTGGCTGGCCCGACGCGGGTCGACACCGCCCTGGCGGCACAGCGGTCGGCCACCGACGAGGTGGTGCTGGCCAGCGCTGGCGGGTTCGCCGACGCGCTGGCCATGGTCCCGTGGACGGCCCGCCGTGCCGCCGGCCTGCTGCTGACCCCCCACGACGAGCTGCCCGGCGGCGTCGACGCGGCCCTGCGCGATGGCCCAGCCATGTCGGTCGTCGTGGCCGGCGGCACCGCGGTCGTGGGCAACTTCGTGGACCGGCAGGCCGCAGCCGCGGTGGCCGACCAGCCCACTCCCGGATTCGTCGGGGTCGTCCGGCCGCTCACCGACGCGGAGCGCACCGCCATGACCGGCGTCAGCTGGCACGAGGGCTGTCCGGTGCCGCTGGAGGACCTGGTCGCCATCGACATGGCCCACTGGGGAGCCGACGGCAACGTCGTCGATGACGGTCAGCTGGTCGTGCACCGGGACGTCGGGCCCGACGTCCTGGGGGTCATGGCGCTGGCGTTCGACGTCCGGTTCCCCCTCACCCGCGTCAGGCCCGTCCGGGAGTACGGCGGTGACGACGACGCCTCGATGGCCGCGGACAACACCTCGGCGTTCAACTGCCGGACGGTGTCCGGGACGTCGACCTGGTCAACCCACTCCTGGGGCACGGCGATCGACATCAACCCGGTGAGGAACCCGTGGGTGCGCGGCCAGCAGGTCGAACCGCCGGCGGGAGAGGCGTGGCTGGACCGGACCGACGTGCGCCCGGGCATGCTCGTCGAGGGTGGACCGATCGTCTCGGCCTTCGACGCGCTCGGGTGGGGCTGGGGTGGTCGCTGGACGAACAGCCGCGACTACCAGCACGTCAGCACGACGGGGCGCTGATCCGCTCGGGTCGACGCAGGCCCTGCTCGCGGACCCGCCGGTCCAGCGCGATGCCCACCTGGACGGCCGGGCCGATCAGGAGGGCGAAGGCGACGGTGCCCACGCCGAAGGTGCCGCCGAGGAACCAGCCGACGGTCAGCGCGGTCAGCTCGATGCCCCCACGCACCACGCCGACCGGCAGGCCGGTGCGGGCGTGCAGGCCGGTCATCAGGCCGTCGCGCGGCCCGGGACCGTGCGCGGTGCCCAGGTACAGCCCGCTGCCCAGGCCGATCAGGGCAAGGCCCGTCAGCAGCAGGCCGATGCGGCCGGCGACGGGGGCGACCTCGGGGACCAGGAGCAAGGTCGCGTCGATCGCGATCCCGATCACGACGATGTTGAGCAACGTGCCCAACCCGAGCCGGGTTCGCAGCGGGATCCAGATCAGCAGCAGGACGAAGCCGATGAGGATGCTCGCCACGCCGATCGACAGCGGTGTGTGGATGCTGACGCCCTCGGCGAAGACCGTCCACGGCGAGTTGCCCAGGTCCGACCGCACGATCAGGGCGTCGCCCGTGCCGAAGATCCACAGGCCCACGACGAGCCGGGCCAGTCGCGCGGGGGAGGTGCGCCACGCCGACAGCACGGTCGGTTCGGCAGCGGCCGACGAGGACGGGCGGTCGGTGACGGAGGCGGCGATGGGGGGAACGGCGGCGGTGGTCCGTGGATCCGGCACGGAAGGCCGGGTGCCGAGGGAGAAACGGCTCATCGTTCAGTGACGATACCGGCGAGTCGGCCGCCATTTCGCCGGCCACTCGGTACCGTCGATCGGGTGCGTATCTCCCGTTCGACGTCCCACGGCGCCCGTGCCGCGCTGCTGGGGACGCTGCTGCTCGTGGCCGTTGCCTGCACGTCCTCGCGCGCGTCGGACCCCATCGACGGGCTGGCCGGGGACACCCCGTCGGTGACGACCGTGCCCGTGCCGCCCATCCCGACCGCACCGGAGCCGGTTGTCCCCACCCCGGTGCCGTCCCCGTCCCCGTCGTCGGCCGTCGCCGCCGTGCCCGCACCGTCGGCCAGTCCGCTTCCCGACGGCGTGCACCGGCCCGAGTGGCTGCACACCCGGCCACTCGAGATCGGACCGGACGGGTGGGCGCTGCCGCAGGACACCCCCGCGGAGCTGGTCGACCGACGCATCCCCACCATCGACCTGCTGCCCCCGCCGCCTGACGACGACTTCGTCGCGAGCGTGCAGGAGGTGCCCGCGGACGTGGTCGCACGGTCGACCTGGACCGAGGAGTGCCCGGTCGGGCTGGACGAGCTGCGCTACGTCACCGTGTCCTTCTGGGGCTTCGACGACCGCCACCACACCGGCGAGCTGATCGTCAACGCCAGCTGGGCCGAGGAGCTCGTCGACGTCTTCCGGCAGCTGCACGCCATCCGCTACCCGATCGAGGAGATGCGCATCGTCTCGGCCGCCGAGCTGGAGGGACCCCCGACGGGGGACGGCAACGACACCACGGCGTTCGTCTGCCGCCCCGTCCGCGGCTCGTCGTCGTGGTCACAGCACGCCTACGGGCTGGCGGTCGACATCAACCCGTTCGTCAACCCCTACCAGCGGGGCGAGCGGATCCTCCCCGAGCTGGCCGGCGCCTACCTCGACCGTGACCACGTCCGGCCGGGCATGCTGGCCGAGGGCCACGTCGCGGTCGAGGCCTTCGACGCGCTCGGGTGGGGGTGGGGCGGCCGGTGGAACAGCCTGATCGACTGGATGCACTTCAGCGCCAACGGCCGGTGACGTCGACCGTCCGGCGGCCCGTGTCGCGTCCGCCGACCCGGAGCTCAGCCGACCAGGGTCCCGTAGTGGCCCAGCAGGTCCGGGGGGAGGAGGGTCGGTCCGCCCACCGCCCACCCCTCGTCGAACCCGTGGACCTCGAGGAACGCCGCGACCGCCGGGTCGGCGGTCGGGCCGACCAGCAGCAGCGGCGCGCCCAGCAGCCCGGCTGCAGCGGCGCCGGCCAGGCCGTCGAGGACCGTGTCGGTCGGCGCGACGACGACGGGGCCTGCTGACCCGGTGGCCGTGCGATCCGCGGCGGCCAGCGACAGCGAGGTCGCGTCGGCTGCGTCGATGCGTTCGACCTCGATGCCGCGGGACGCCACCGTCGCCAGGGAACCGTCGGCGACCGCCTCGCCCGTGCCGACGACGGTCACCCTCGTCGCGCCGTCGGCCTCGAGCAGGCTGATCACCTCGGCGGGCACGCCGGTCCCGTCCAGCAGCAGCAACGGCAGCCCGCTCGTCCCGGCGAGGGCGGCCGCAACCACCAGGGTGGACGCGTCGGCATCGGCAGCGCTGATGACCGCGCCGAACGAGGAGGCCGGCCCCCCGAGCTCGGCAAGGCGGACCGAAGCGGTGATCGGATCCCCGTCCACCATGCGGACGGCGAGCTCCCAGTCGTGGGCCATCCGGCGACAGCTGGCTGGCCAGCTGCCGACCAGCACCAACGTGCCGCGGCGGCGCAGGACCCGGTTGACCTCGGCCCGGGCGGGGCCGGCCAGGCAGGCGTCGGCGTCGGGTTCGGCCGCCAGCCACGCCGCGTCGGCGCGGGCGGCCATCGCGGCGGAGGCGGCGGCGACCGCGGGGTCGGCGCCGTCGACCACCACAGCCACGTCCCTGCTGTCGTCGGGGGACATCGCGAACGACGTCCTCGCCACGGTCTCCAGCCGGTCGGCACCGAACAGCGGACGCACCGTCGGGTAGATGGCGCGCAACCCCGCGAGGTCGCCGTCGCCGAGCGCCGTCTGGCACGCCCACGCCTGCCAGAACATGACCCGGCAGCGCAGGTCGTCGCTGCCCATGCCGTCCCGCCAGCAGTCGTCCGCGGCGTTGCAGAGGTGGGCCAGGCCCACGACGTGGCCCATCTCGTGGCGGATCGCACGGACCAGGTCGTCCCGCGACTCCACCCGCGGGCAGACACCGATGTCGGCTTCGAGGATCTGCGTCCCGAGCGCCCCGTAGCGACGCAGGCCGAGTCCGCCGTCGGTGAACAGGTAGGCGTTGGCGTTCGTGAGGCCCTCGCAGGACTGCTCGAGGAAGACCGTGGAGCGGCCGTCGGCCACCACCCGGCCGTCGGTCACGTACCCCTCGAACCACGACGCCCAGCGGGTGCCGGCGTGGCCGTCCCAGGCACGAACCCCCTCGTGCACCGCGGCCTCGTCGAACCGGGCGACCACGTCGTCGTGCAGGTGGTAGCGCCACGGCAGGGCGTTGTCGCCCATCAGCACCGGCGCGTCCATCACGATGCCGCTGACCCAGTCCGATCCGACCCGAACGAGCGGTGGGGTGTGCCGGTTCTCGCCGGGCGAGGTCGACGTCCGGGCAGGCCGTCCCGCCGGGGGGCCCGGGCGGGACACGGCACGCGCCCCCGGGTCCACCTCCGGCGGGTCCTGCAGCGGGACCACGGCCGTCGAGCCGGGCAGGTCGTGCGTGCCGTCGGGGTCGTCGCGCACGAGCAGCCAGCCGGTGCCCGCCACCAGCAGGACCACCACCGCCGCCGCCAGCGCTCGCCCGGGACCCGACACGCCGCCACGATACTCGCGGGGTTGCGGGAAGCGGTCGGCCGACCGACCCTGAGTCCTTCGCGGCCGGACGACTCGGCCCCAGGACGAAGGACCCTCGAGATGACCGCCCGGCCGACCGACACCCGACTCGACGCGATCAGGGCAGCGGTGGCACGACGGGAACAGGCCTACCTCGACCTGCTGCGCGACCTCGTCGCCATCGACTCCGGGTCGTTGGATCACGAGGGGGTCCGCCGGATCACCGACGTGCTCGAGGGCATCCTCATCGCCGAGCGCTTCGTCGTTGAGCACGTGCCGGTCGGTGCGCTGCACGTCCTCGTCGGCCGTCGCGCCGGCACGGGACCGACCATCCTCCTCAACGCCCACATGGACACCGTGTACGACCGTGGGACCGCCGCCGAGCGCCCCTTCGCCATCGTCGACGGGCACGTCAGGGGCGCCGGTGTCGCCGACGACAAGTGCGGCATCGTCGCGGCGCTGATCGCCGTGCAAGCGCTGGACGAGGTGGGCAGCGACGCCGACCTGATGGTCGTGTTCACCCCCGACGAGGAGCTGGGTTCGCCCTACTCCGCCCCGGTGACCACCCGCCTCGCCGCCGAGGCCGACGTCGCGCTGTGCCTGGAGGCCGGCCGTGAGGACGGGTCGTTGGTCAGCGCCCGCAAGGGCGGTGCGAACCTGCGTGCCCAGCTGACCGGCCGAGGGGCCCACTCCGGGGTCGAACCCCACAAGGGCATCAACGCCGCCCTGCACATGGCGCACGCCATCGTGGAGCTGCAGGCCCTCAACGACCTCGAGCGAGGAACCACCGTCAACGTCGGGGTGGCCCACGCGGGCAGCCGCTCCAACATCGTCCCGGCCGAGGCCACCATGTGGATCGACCTCCGCGCCTGGACGCGTGAGGAGTACGACGCCCTGCTGGCCGAGGCCGAGCGGGTGGTGTCGGCACCGCATGTCGACGGGGTCCGGGTGGCCACGCGCCTGGAAGCGTCCTCGCCCCCGATGGAGGCCACCCCCGCGGTGACGGCCCTGGGTGACCTGGCGTGCGCCCTGGGCGCCGAGCTCGGCATCGAGGGCATGCGGCACGTCTCGACCGGCGGCATGGGTGACGCCAACATCGTCGCCACGGCCGGCATCCCGGTGCTGGACGGGCTGGCCCCGGTCGGCGGTGACGACCACACCCCCGCGGAGTGGCTGGACGCGGCCTCCATCGTCCCGCGGGTCACCCTGCTGGCCGCGCTGATCGACCGCCTGTCCGTCGACGGGGTCCCGGCCGCCTGATCCACAGGGCCGACACCACCCTGCGCCTCGGGCGGCGCGACGGTTAGGCTCCCGGCGTGACCGACGACGAGCCGTTGCGCATGGGGACCGCCGCCGGCCGCTGGGCCGTGACGGCGACGGTGGCCGGGTCGGCCGTGGCGATGGTCGCCGGCACCGTCGTCAACGTGGCGCTGCCCGACATCGCCGAGGGCCTCGACACCGGCACGCTCGGCGTCCAGTGGATCCTCAACAGCTACATGCTGGCGCTGGCCTCGCTGATCCTCATCGGCGGGGCGCTCGGTGACACGTTCGGGCGACGGCGGGTCTACGTGATCGGCACCGTCGTCTTCGGGGTGGCGAGCGTGGCCGCTGCGGCGGCACCGACCGTCGGGATGCTGCTGGCCGCCCGGGTGCTGATGGGCATCGGCGGGGCACTCCTGACCCCCGGCAGCCTCGCCATCCTGGAGGCCTCATTCGTGGAGGAGGACCGGTCGGCCGCCATCGGGGCGTGGTCGGGGCTCGGGGGGATCGCCGCCGCCGTCGGCCCGCTGCTCGGCGGCCTGCTCCTCGACGTCGGGGGCTGGCGGTCGTTGTTCCTCCTCAACGTGCCCGTCTGCGCCCTCGCCGTCGTGCTGACGATCCGCCACCTGCCCGAGAGCAGGGACCCGTCCGCCGTCGGCAGCCGGCTGGACTGGCTCGGCACGATCACCGCCGCGGCTGGGCTCGGCGCCCTGACGTTCGGGCTGATCCAGCTCGGGGAGGGCGCCTCCGGGCTCTCGGTCGGCACCGCGGTGGCCGGTGCAGTCGTCCTCGCCGGCTTCGTGGTCGTCGAGCGGCGGGTCGCCGCGCCGTTGGTGCCGCTCGGCATGTTCGCCAACCGGACCTTCTCGGTCGCCAACGGCATCACGTTCGTCGTGTACGCCGCGCTCGGCGGGGTGTTCTTCCTCCTCGTGGTCTTCCTCCGCGAGGTCCTGGGGTTCAGCGGGGTGCAGGCCGGCGCGGCGACCCTGCCGATCACGTCCCTGATGCTGCTGCTGTCGGCGCGATCCGGACGGCTGGCCAGCCGGATCGGTCCCCGGGTCCCGCTGACCATCGGGCCGCTGCTGCTGGCGGCGGGCATGGTCGGCTACAGCCTTCTGGGGGAGGGGTCGACGTACCTCCGTGACGTGCTGCCGGCCATGCTGGTCTTCGGTGCGGGGCTGGTCCTGCTGGTCGCACCGGTCACCGCGACGGTGCTGGCCGCTGCCGACTCCGCGAAGGCGGGCGTGGCGTCGGGCATCAACAACGCCGTGGCCCGGACCGCCGGACTGCTGGCGGTCGCGGTCCTGCCGCCGGCTGCCGGTCTCGGACCGGATGCCTTCGACGACCCCGCCCTGTTCGCGGCCGGCTTCTCGCGCGCCATGCTGCTGACGGCCGGGCTGGCGCTGGCCTCGGCTGCCATCGCCTTCCTCGGGTTGCCGTCGACGCTGCGAACGCCACGTCGTGGCCCCGGCCCCGCGCCCCACGAACGCACGCACTGCACCCTGGATGCACCTCCACCGGGTACGCGTCCTGCCGAGTCCGCGCGCTAGCCTTCCTGATCGCCCACGAGGTCCGTGGGATGCCCGATCGAAGGACCGTGATGAACGCCCGCCTCCCCGAGGTCAACCCCGACGAGGCCGTCGACCTGATGGAGAAGGGTGCACTCCTGCTGGACGTCCGCGAGATGGACGAGTGGCAGGCAGGACATGCACCCGAGGCCCGCCACGTGCCGATGTCCACCATCCCCCAGGTGATGCGGGACCTGCCCACCGACGTGCCGATCGTGGCGATCTGCCGGTCCGGACGGCGGTCGGCCGAGGTGACGGTCTACATGAACAACGCCGGCTTCGACGTCCGCAACATCGAGGGCGGCATGCAGGAGTGGAGCGCCATGGGTCACCCCGTCGTCACCGACGACGGCGCGCCCGGCATGGTCATCTGACGGCTCTCGTGCCCACCCGGGGCGTCAGCGCGGTGGCAGCCCCCCGAGCGCCCGGACCGTGTCGAGCGTGTCGACCTCGGCCGGCGACTTGTCGTCGCGGTACCCGATGACGCGCGCGAACCGCAGCGCCACACCACCCGGGTAACGGCGGGAGGTCTGCACCCCGTCGAGGGCGATCTCGACGACCTGCTCGGGCCGGACGTACACGGCCCGCTGGTCCCGGTGGGTCTCCAGCTCGAGGAACCGGGCCGTCTGCCACTCGAGCATGGCGTCGGTCATGCCCTTGAACGTCTTGCCGAGCATGACGAACTCGGGGTCGCCGTCGGGACCCTCGACACGGGCGCCGAGGTGGATGTTGGACAGCCAGCCCTGCCGTCGGCCCGACCCCCACTCCACGGCCAGCACGACCAGGTCGAGGGTCCTGACCGGCTTGACCTTGCGCCACTGCTTGCCGCGGCGACCGGCGGCGTAGGGCGCGTCGAGCGCCTTGACCATCACCCCCTCGTGGCCGCGGTCCAGCGACTCGACGGCGACCGCTTCGCCCGCGGCGGCATCGTCGACGACGACCGACGGGATGCGCTGGTGGTCAGGGACCAGCGCGGTCAGGCGCTCGCGCCGGACCGACAGCGGCTGGTCGATCAGGTCCTCGCCGTCGACGTGCAGCAGGTCGAAGAAGAACGGGCTCAGCGCTGGCCGTTCGCCCTCGTCCCGGCTGAAGGCGCTCATGGTGTCCTGGAAGGCCCACGGCAGGCCGTCGGCGCCCATGGCCAGCACCTCCCCGTCGAGGATCGCCTGCCGGACCGGCAGGGCCCGGGCGGCGGCCACCACGTCGGTGGACCGGCCGGTGATGTCGTTGAGGTTGCGGGTGAACACCACCACGTCGTCGCCGTCGACATGGACCTGGATCCGGGCGCCGTCGAGCTTCCACTCCACCACCGCGGTGCCGAGCTCCTCCACCACCTCGGTCACGGACTCGGCGGTGGAGGCCAGCATCGGCTGCACCCCACGCCCGACCACCAGGCCGACGGCCTCCAGCGCCGGACGGCCGCCGGTCAGCGCGAGGGTGGTCACCTCGCCGAGGTCGGCGGAGAGCATGAGGGCCCGCCGGACGACGGTTTCGGGCACGTCCGCCGCCTTCGCGACGGCCTTGGCGACCATGCCGGCCGACGCCCCGTGCCGCATCTCACCCATGACCAGGTGGCGCAGGAACGATTGCTCGGCGGCGGTCGCACGGGCGAGCAGGTCGGTCAGGGCGGCCATCCGGGCACCGCGTGACCCCGGCCCGCCGGCGGTCGCCAGCACCTCCAGCGCCGCGTCGACGTCGTCGAGGGCGAGGGAGGGGGTGTCGGCGGGCGGGGTGTCGGCGTCCCGGATCGCGGCCCAGCCGACCTCCAGGCGATCCTGCGGAGGGTCCCCGGCCAGGTACCGTGCGGCCAGGTCGGCCCGGTCCCCGGCGGCCAGCAGCGCCTCGACGATGATGCGCACCTTCTCGTTGCGCCCGGACTCCTCGGCCAGCGCGTCGGAGGCCGCGACCAGGTCGACCAGTCGCCCGGCGGTCACCCGATCGCCCTGCTGATCACGACAGCGACCAGTCGACCGGCTCGGCCCCCTGTGCCTCCAGCGCGGCGTTGGTGCGGCTGAACGGCCGTGAGCCGAAGAACCCGCGGGCCGCTGACATGGGGGAGGGGTGGGCGGACTCGATGGCGGGGGCGTCCAGCAGCCATTCCTTGGTGGAGCGGGCGTCGCGGCCCCACAGGATCGCCACCAGCGGGGCGCTGCGCATCGCCAGCGCTCGGACGGCCTGCTCGGTGATGGCCTCCCAGCCCTTGCCACGGTGCGAACCCGGGTCGCGCGGGGCCACGCTCAGGCATCGGTTGAGCAACATGACGCCCTGGTCGACCCACGGGGACAGGTCGCCGTCGGCAGGCGTGGGCACGCCGAGGTCCTCCGACAGCTCGGTGAAGATGTTCTGCAACGAGCGGGGGAGGGGGCGGACGCCCGGCGCGACGCTGAACGACAGCCCGACGGCGTGCCCCGGCGTGGGATAGGGGTCCTGGCCGAGGACCAGCACCTTGACCTCCTCGAAGGGGACGGCGAAGGCCGCGAACACCCGGTCGGGGGCGGGGAGGAAGGACCGGCCGGCCGCCAGCTCGCCCCGGAGGAAGTCGCCCATCGCGGCGATGTCGTCGGCGACCGGTTCCAGCGCCACGTCCCAGCCCGGCCCGACGACGTCAGCAAGCGGTGTTCGTCCCATGTGGTCGGCCATGCTCGGGGGACGGCCGGGGTCACGCAAGCCGACCCGCCTTCCACCCCTCCTGCGGCCGCTCACCCGGCCGCCCCTCCCCCCACTCGAATTGTGCACTTCCGCCCACATGGGCACCGAAGTGCACCAGTCCGCGCCGCTGTTGTGCAGCTTCGTCAACGGGTTGGCCAAGCTGCACATTTCGCGGCGCCCTGGGCGTGCCGCCGGGCCGCCGCGATCTTCACGCGCCCTGCTCACCCAGGGGCTCCGCCCCCGGACCCCCGGGTGGGCGCGCTCCGATCCTCGCTGCGCTCGATTCTCACGCGCCCAGCTGCACCTGGACCGTGCCGGTCGGCACGTCGAGGGGGGCGTTGCGGGGTTCGACGGTCAGGCCGAGGGCGTCGAGGCCGGCGTGCTGGGTGGTCAGGGGGACGCCGTTGTGCAGCTCGCCGACGGCGATGGGGGTGCCGTCGATGATGGCCCACAGGACGTACATCAGCTGCTCGTCGAGGACCGGCAGGCCCTCGGCGACGGTCACGGCGGCGCTGTGGTCGTCGGAGATCACCGCGGTCACGACCCCGCCGTCGGGCAGGCCGGCGTCGAAGCGGGCGGCGTCGGTCGCGGCGACGAGCGTGGCGACCTCGGTGTTGGTGGTCTCCAGCGCATCCAGCCGGTCGGAGAGGTCCGAGACGAGGACGCCCAGGCCGACCGACACGGCGACCGCGGCAGCCGCGGCGACCATCGACAGGCGGGTGACCCACGACTTGGTGCTCGGGACCGCCGCCGGACGGACCGAGGGGGCATCGTCGATGGCGGTGACGACCGGACGTTCCTGGCGGACGTTGTCGATCTCCGCCATGACGGCTCGACGCAGGCCCTCGGGCGGGGTCTCCGCGGCGGCACCGCCGAGCATCGCGCCGACCTCGAGGAGGGAGGCGACCTCGGCCTGCGTGGCGGGAGACGTGGCCATGTAGGCCTCGAAGGCATCGCGCTCGTCGTCGTCCAGGGCGTCCATGACGTACGCGCCGGTCAGGGCATGCAGGTCCTTGCTCATCGTGTCTCCACCTCCATCGCGTCTCGCAGCCGGATCAGGCCATCTCGCATCCGGGTCTTCACGGTCCCCAACGGGGTGTCCAGCAGGGCGGCCACCTCTCGATAGGTGTTGCCGCCGTAGTACGCCATTTCTATCGCTTCTCGTTGCACGTCGGTCAGGGTCTTCAGGGCCTCGCGGACCTGCTGTGTCTCGAACCTGGTCTCCACCGCGTCGGCAACGCTGTCGAACGGGCGTTCACGGTTCTCCCGCGACACCCGTTCCTCCCTGTCCCGGGAGGACTGCACGCTGCGGACCCGGTCGACCGCCCGCCGATGCGCCATCGTGAGGATCCACGACTTGGCGCTCCCGCGGTCGGTATCGAACCGTGTCGCGGTTCTCCACACCTCCACCATCACGTCCTGCGCGACCTCCTCGCTCTGCGAGGGGTCACGGAGGACCCGGCGGATGACACCGTAGACCTGGGGCACCACCTGGTCGTAGAGGGCCTCGTAGGCCGCGCGATCGCCCCGTGCGACTCGGGTGAGCAGCACGTCGGGATCACGGGTTTCTGCGACGCGGTCGTCGGGTACCGACGACAGGTGGCGCTTGGGATCGGGCATCACCTCTTGTTCGGCGCCGCCACGGGTGCCGGATTGCCCTTTGCGTGAGAACATCACCCGGAGCGTAGGCGGTGGGGCGCGGCGGGGCTGCGAGCGGACTGCCATGATCGACCGTCCTGTGTCACCAGCGCGTCCAACCGCCCGACCCGACCTGCCTGCCCTGCCGGTGCAGGAAGTGCTCGGCGATGTCGTCGACGCGCTCGGCCGGGCTGGTGTCGCCGTCCTCGAGGCGCCACCCGGGGCGGGCAAGACGACGCTCGTCCCGCTGGCCATGCGTGACGCCGGGTGGCTGACGGGCCGGATCGTGGTGCTCGAACCCCGCCGGATCGCGGCACGCGCCGCCGCCGAACGCATGGCCGACCTGCTCGGCGAACCCGTCGGACGCACCGTCGGCGTCACCACCCGCGAGGACCGTCGCACCTCCGCCGACACCGTCGTCGAGGTCGTCACGGAAGGCGTCCTGGTCAGGCGGCTGCAGCGCGACCCGACCGCCGAGGGGATCGGCGCGGTCGTCCTCGACGAGTTCCACGAACGATCCATCGAGGCCGACCTCGCCCTGGCCTTCTCCCTCGAGTGCCGTCGGGCCATCCGCGACGACCTGCGCCTGCTGGTGATGTCGGCGACGCTGGAGGGGTCGAGGGTCGCCGCGCTGCTCGGCGACGCGCCGGTCGTGACCAGCCGGGGCCGGGTGTACGACGTCGAGACCCGCCACGAAGCGGTGCCCGTCGACGCCGACATCGGCGAGGCGACCGCGGCCGCCGTCCGGCGGACCCTGCCGGTCACCGAGGGCGACCTGTTGGTCTTCCTCCCCGGCCAGCGGGAGATCAGGCGAGCCGCCGGGGCGCTCGCGGGGATCGACGCCGAGGTCCTGCAGCTCTACGGCGCGCTGCCCGCCGCAGCGCAACGCCGCGCGCTGCAGCCCGTGGCCGGCCGTCGACGGGTGGTCCTGTCCACCGACATCGCCGAGTCGTCGCTGACGGTGCCCGGCGTGCGCGTGGTCGTCGACGCCGGCTGGGCACGGCGGCCCCGGTTCGACCCGACCTCGGGCATGTCCCGCCTGCACACCGTCCGGGTCAGCCGGGCGAGCGCCGACCAACGACGGGGTCGTGCCGCTCGCGAGGGCGCGGGCGTCTGCGTGCGGCTGTGGCCCGAGCACGAGGCGCTGGCCGGTCATGCCCCGCCGTCGATCGCCGAGGAGGACCTGGCGCCGACCGCGCTGGAAATCGCGGCGTGGGGCACCGACGTGGCGGAGCTGTCGTTGCTGGACCAGCCGCCGGCCGCCACCTGGGACGCCGCCCGCGAGCTGCTGCTCGGCCTGGACGCCCTTGGCGAGGACCGGCGGCTGACCGACCACGGCCGGGCGATGGCCGACCTGCCCGTGCATCCCCGGCTGGCCCACATGGCGCTGCGGGCACAGCCGTCGCAGCAGCGGTTGGCCGCCGAGCTGGCCGCCCTGCTCGGCGAACGCGACGTGATGCTGGACGGTGACGCCGACCTCGAACGCCGGGTCCGGGCCCTGCGGGGTGACCGGGTGGGTGCCGTCCGGGCCCCGACGATGAAACGGGTGCGCCGTGACGCCGACCGGTTGCATCGCCGGCTCGGTGGCGGGACGGGGGCGCCGCTGACCGACGTGGGGCCGCTGGTGGCGCTGGCCTATCCCGACCGGATCGCCCGATCCCGGGGGCAGCGGGGGGTGTTCACGATGGCCGGTGGGCGGGGCGCCACGCTGCCCGAACGCGACCCGCTGGCCGGTGAGGCGCTGCTGGCCATCGCCCACGTCGACCGCGGGACGACCCAGGCGCGGGTGTACCTGGCGGCCGGCCTCGACGAGGGGGCGGTCGAGCCGATGGTGCGGGTCGTGGACCACGTGGCGTGGGAGGGCGGCGACGTCGTGGCCCGGCGGCAACGACGGCTCGGTGCCCTCGTCATGTCCGAGAGCCCGCTCGCCGACCCCGACCCCGACCGGTTGCTGACCGCGTTGCTGGAGGGGGTCCGGGCCACCGAGCTGCGGGCGCTCGGGTGGAACCGATCGGCGATTGACCTCCGTGACCGGCTGCGCCACCTCCACCACGGGGCCGCGGCCGACGGGTGGCCAGCCGTGGACGACGACACGTTGCTGGCCGAGCTGGAGGAGTGGCTGGCGCCGTTCCTGACCAGGGCCCGGCGACGCAGCGACCTGGCGCGGGTCGACCTGCACACGGCGCTGATGTCGCGGGTGCCCTACCAGCTGCACGGCCGCCTCGACGACGTCGCCCCGACGCACCTGGAGGTTCCCAGCGGCTCGCGCATCCGCGTCGACTACAGCGGCGAGCAACCGGTCCTGGCGGTGAAGCTGCAGGAGATGTTCGGCGCCACTGACGGCCCCCGGATCGCCGGCGAGCCGGTGCTGCTGCACCTGCTGTCCCCGGCGCAGCGGCCCGTGCAGGTCACCGACGACCTGGCCGGGTTCTGGGAGCGGGGCTACCCGGAGGTCCGGGCCGAGCTGCGGGGCCGCTACGCCAAGCACCCGTGGCCCGAGGACCCGCTGTCGGCCGCCCCCACGCGACACACCAAGCGGCGGGCGGCCGGCGGCTGACCGGCAGGCGGACGCCGCAGGACAGGGGTCGACCGCGACCAACCGACCGGGGGTCGACCCCGAGACCGGTCCGGGTGGGTCAGGGGTGAACACGGGGGACCACCCCGATCCGGTCGGACGGTCGTCCGGCCACGGTGAGTGCATGACGACACCTCGCCCCACCGCCCCCACCCCTCCCGGACCCCCGCAGGGCCCCACGACCGCTCGACCGGGCCCGTCCCCCTACCCGCCGGGCCCCGGCCCGTCCGGTCATCCCGCCTGGTCCCAACCGGCACGATCGGGGCCTCCCTCGGCCATGGGCGACGCAGGCCCCGATCGCGCCGGTGGTGGTGGGTACCCGCTCAACGGCCCCCACCCCGGGCCGGCCCCGACACCACGGGAGCCGTCCGTGCTGAGCCCGGCGGCGGAGGCCCTCGGCTACGGCGGCGGGATCCTGACCACCCTCGCGGTGCTCTACGAGCTCGGCGACGTGTGGACCGACCTCGGCGGCGGCGCCCAGACCCTCCTCCTCGCCCTGGCGACCGTCGCGCTGTCGACCGCCGCCGGGTTCGTCGGGGCAGCGGACCGCATCGCCGCCCGCCTCTCGACCACCCTGTGGCTGATGGCCGGGGTGACCGGGACCCTGACCTCCTACATCCTGCTCGATCGGGTCGCCGGGCTCGGGGCGGACGCGGGCCTGCTGGCCGCCGGCGGGACCGCGGCGGCCGCGGCCACCGCCCTGTGGCGACGCACCGACCGCGGGTTCTTCGGCGCCCTGGCCTTCCTCGGTGGGTTGGTCGCCGTCTTCGGTGGTGTGGGCCTTGCCGGCGGCGGCGACGCCGCACGGGCCACCGCCATCTGGACCGTCGGGATCGTCTGGGTCACCGCTGGCATCGCCGTGCCTCGTCTGCGGGAGCTGGCCCCCCTGTCGCTCGGGGCCCTGGCGGCCTGCTCAGCAGCGCAGGCCGTCGTCGCCGACGCCAGCACCGCCGGTCCGCTGCTCGGCCTGCTGACCGCTGTCGTCCTCGTGGGCGCCGCCATCACCCTGACGACGACCCGTCACTGGGTCTGGGCCGGGTTCGCCGGGCTGGTCTTCGTCCCCCAGGCGATCCTCGAGTGGGTGCCGGTCGCCATCGCGTGGCCGCTGGCCATGATGACCGCAGGCATCGGGATGATGGGCGGGTGCATCACCCTGGTCCTGCGCCGGCGTCGCGGCCCCGAGGACGCCGCGTGATCCAAGCGCCGCCGCGCGGATGAGCGGGTACCCGTCAGCGCAGCCCACGGCGACGGATGACCACCGCCGTGGCTGTGCTGACGGCAGCCAGCAGGCCGGCCGCGGTCAGCCGCAGCTGGCCCGCACCCGCCGCCCCGTACACCTTCACGTCAGCACCCAGCACCGCCTTGCCGTGCAGCGCAGCGGCCGGTACGGCAGGCAGGGACAACGCCGCCGCGTCGGGGGTCGCAGTCGGGGGCACGGCCACCGGGGCACTCTCGGCCACGGCCTCCTCGGTGGGTGGGACGCTGGTCGACGGCGCGGCCAGCGGCGTCGGTGCGACGGTCGCCACCGGCGCTGGCTGCTGGCCGATCCCCGCAGCACGCGCGGCCACCAGGACCGGCAGCCGGCTGACGAGCTCGATCCCGAAGCGGCCCGGACAGACCGTCTGGCTCATCTCACGGTGCGGAGCGATCGTGGGGGTCACGACCGTGGTCCCGGCCGGATGGCGGTTGGAGCCCCGCGACACGAACTCCGTGCGGCCCTGCGGGTCGATGCCGTACCGGCCGGCCAGCCACGCCAGCAGGCCGATCATCGCCTCCTCCGCCTCGGCGGTCGGGGGCTCCTCCTCGTGGTTGCCGATGAAGCAGCACAGCTGGGCGAACCCCTGGCTGCCGCCCGTCGCCGACCCCTTGATCGGCAGGTCGAGCGACCCCTCTCGCCCCTCCCAGATCGTCCCGAACCGATCGACGAAGAAGTTGTAGGCCACGTCGGGCCACCTCTTGTCCGGACCGGTGTGGGTGCGGTGGAACGACCGGATCATCCCCGCCACGTCACCCGGGTCGTAGCGGTTGCCGGAGGCCGTGTGGTGCACCAGCAGGAAGCGGACGTCCCCGGGTGCCTCGGCCTCCAGCGGCCCCTGCGGCGGCAGGTCGGCACCCCACGCCGACCGGGGACGGATCGTCGGCTGGGCCGCCATGACCGGACGCGTCCCGAACACGCTCACGCCAACGCCGGCAGCGAACAGCTGCAGCAGGCGTCGGCGGGTGGGGCGGACAGGGTGTGGGTCGAGGCGCACCGATGCCACGATACGGGGACAGCCCACTACAGTGTCGAGGTCAACGAACCGGGAGTGGACGAACATGCGATGGCAACGCGGGCGAGGGATGTCGTCCGATATCGAGGACAGGCGTGGACAGCGTGTCTCGACCGGCACGATCGCCGGTGGTGGCGGGCTGATCGGCGTCGTCGTCCTGATCTTCAGCCTGCTCACCGGTGGGGGCGGCGGCGACCTCGGCGCGATCCTCGAGCAGCTCGACGTGGCCGCCCCGGCCGCACCACCGCAGGAGAACGTCCAGGCGCAGGCACCCGACACCGTCAGCGAGCAGGACGAGTTCGTGTCCTTCGTGCTCGACGACGTCCAGAACTTCTGGGAGGCCAGCTTCGCCGATGCCGGCCGCACCTACGACCGCTCCACCCTCGTCCTCTACACCCGCGGCACCGACACCGCCGGGTGCGGCTACGGCCAGGCGGCCATCGGGCCCTTCTACTGCCCGGCGGACCAGAAGGTCTACATCGACCTGTCGTTCTTCGAGGACCTGGCCACCCGCTTCGGCGCCCCCGGCGACTTCGCGCAGGCCTACGTGATCGCCCACGAGATCGCCCACCACGTCCAGAACGTGCTCGGCATCTCCGACCAGGTCCGCAGCCAGCAGCAGGGCGCCTCACAGGCGGAGGCCAACGACCTGTCCATCCGGCTCGAGCTGCAGGCCGACTGCCTGTCCGGCGTGTGGGCCCACTCCGCCTACGGACGCGACGCGCTGTCACCCGGTGACCTCGAGGAGGGCCTCGGCGCCGCCGCCGCGGTCGGCGACGACGCCATCCAGTCGAGCGCCGGCGCACCGGTGAACCCCGAGACGTGGACCCACGGATCCTCCGAGCAGCGGATCAGCTGGTTCAACACCGGCTTCGAGACCGGCGACGTGAACGCCTGCGACACCTTCAGCGGAGACCTCTGATCCCCACGATGGCCGACTCCTCCTCTTCCGACGATCCCATCCGCGAAGCCGTCCTCGCCATCCTGCAGGGCGTGGACGCCAACCGTGACGCCACCCAGCAGCTGCTGACGGTCACCGAGTCGCTGCTGACCGAGGCCGAGGACGCCGCCGAACGGGTCAGCGCTGCCGGCGTCGGGTCCGTCCAGCGGCTCGACGACGCGACCCGTGCCGCCGTGGAGCGGCTGGAGGTCGCGGTCCAGACCGCGGCAGCCACCCACGCCGGGGCGGTCAGGGACACCGGCGACGACGTCGTCCGGCAGGTCGAGGAGCGCCTGGCCCAGCAGGTCGCCGACACCACCGCCCTCGTCCGCGGCATCGCCGACCAGCTCGACATGTCCGTCGCCGGCGTGGCCGAGCAGCTGCAGGTCCTCGCCTCCGAGGACCTCGGCACGCTGCACACGCGGACCACCGAGGTGGCCGACCGGCTGGCCGAGGCAGCTGCGAACCTCGTCGACCGCCTGGAGGTCGCCGCCGAGGTCTACCGGACCGCGACCGACGACTCGTCGGCCGGCATCCAGGGGAGCGTCGCCGAGGCCGTCAGCACCCTGCAGGAGTCGACCTCCACCCTGCACGACGCGGCGGCCGACGCCAGCCGCGCCATCGAGGTGGCCGCCCGAGACAACGCCGAGGTGGCCGCCCGCATCGAGGGGTTGGTCAGCACCGCAGCCGAGTCCTCGGCCCGCAGCCTGTCCAACGCCCGCGACGAGCTGGCCCGCGTGACCGCCCAGGCGGCCCGCGAGGCCGCCGACACCATCGCTGCGCAGGCGAACGGGTTGACCGAACGCCTGGCGGACGAGGTGGGAGCGTCCACCGAACGCCTCGACATCGCCATCGTCGAAGCGGTCCAGCGCCTGGAGCAGGCCACCAGCGCCACCGAGCAGGCGTCGACGGCCGCGACCGGACAGCTCCGCGATGCGCTGGCCGAGACCGGCAGCCAGGTCGACGTCGCCACCGCGTCGCTGAAGGACGCGGCCGCCCGTGCCGCCGCCGACGCCGGCGAGGCGATCGTGGCGTCCGCGCAGGGCGTCAGCGACGCCATGACCCGCGAGGTCGAGCGGACCAGCGAACGCCTTAGCCTGGCCGTGCGGTCCGCCGTGGAGCGCATGGAGGCCGCGACGACCGCGGCCGACCAGTCCGGCGGCAGCATCGCCAACCGGATCGCGCAGTCTGGGACCAAGAGCGTCGCCGCGATCACCGAGTCCACCGATCGCCTCGTCGGCGAGCTGGCCGACGGGCTGACCCGCTTCGACGTGTCCGCCAACGCCGCCGTCGAGGCGATGAACAGCGGCGCGGGTGCGCAGGTCCAGGCCATCACCGACGCGGTCCGCTCCGCCGTCACCCGCATCGACACGGTGACGAGCCGCCACGAGGACGCCTCGGGCCGGGCGGCCACGGACCTGCATGCCGCGATGGAACGGGCGCAGTCGGAGCTCGCAGCCACCGGCCGGCAGACCGTCGAGGGGGTCAGCAGCGCCGGGGTCGAGGCGGCCAAGCGCATCGGCGAGGCCAGCACCGTCGTCGAACGCGTCGTCGACGCCATCGGCAGCCGCGCGGAGACGGCGGTCACCAACGCCGAGCAGCGGCTCAACGACACCGCCGACCGCCAGCTGGCCCGGCTGACCGAGGCCGTCCAGGCCGCGGTCGACCAGATCGGCACCGGCGTGGAGGACGGGGTCCGCAGCGTCGGCGTCGCGACCGCCGACCTCAACGACCGCCTGACCGGTGCCGCCGACCGCCTCGAGCAGGCCACCAGCGGCGCCGCCACCCGGATCGAACGCACCGGCGAGGCGGCCCTGTCACGGGTCATCGCCGACGCCGGCGAGCTCGTCCAGCGGCTGCAGACCAGCACCGGCGAGTCCACCACCCGGCTGACCGCGACGGCCGACCACGTGGAGGAGCGGCTGACCGCCGCCGTCACCACCCACGCGACCCGCGTCACCGACGGGGCCGAGACCGCCGTCCAGCGGCTGCTGACCGCCTCGGCCACCGCCATCACCGACATGGGCGACCGGGCCGCCACGATCGGCCAGCGGGCCGCCGACGACGCCGCCGCCCATGTGGCCCGCGTCGCCGACGCCGGCGAGCGGCTGGCCGCCCAGATCGAGGACCGGACCCGCGAGCTGGGCCAGACGGGCGAGCGCATCGAGTCCGCCGCAGCTGCCGCGGCCAACGCCGGTACGCAGGCCGCCCGCAGCGCCGACCGGCTGCACGACATCACCGAACGCCTGGCCGCCGAGGCCGACGCCGCCACCCAGCGCAGCGTCGAGCAGCAGGACCGCATCGCCGCCCAGCTGGCCGACGCCGTCGACGAGGCCGTCCGCACGGCGACGACGGCGATCTCCCGCGACACCGACCAGCTGAGCACCGCCGTCACGTGGGCAGCCCGCACCGTCGAGGAGGCCGTCAGCGGGATCACCGCCGAGATGGTCACCCTGCAGGACGCTGCCGACGCCACCGCCAGCCGCGTCGAGGCCGAGTCCTCATCTGCCCGTGCCGAGCTGAAGGACCTCATCGGGCAGCTGCAGGCCACCCTCACCGACCACGTCGAGGCCGCCGTGACCCCGCTGGCGGCGCAGCTCAACCGATCAGTCGGGCATCACGAGAAGCTGGCCCAGACCGCCGAGACCGTGGAGCGGTCGCTCAGCGAGCGCACCCAGCTGCTGCAGAAGCGGGAGGAGCAGGTCGAGCGGATGGAGCAGACCGTCCGCGACGCCGCCCAGCTGGTCTCGGCGGCCAACCGCAACCTGCGTGAGGAACAGGACGTCGCCGCGTCGCTGGCCCAGCAGGTCGCCGCCCAGATGGGCGACTCCGCCAAGCGCGCAGAGCAGCTGCTGCACGACCTGTCGATGGTCGCCCACCGGCTGGAGGACGCAGCGGTCGCCGCAGAGCAGGGACGGGAGGCGCTGGAGGACGCGATCGTCCGCGCCACGGCGTTGCGGGACGTCCCGCCGCCCCCGACGACACGCCCAGAGCCGCCGACGCCGCCCCCGGGTGCCGTGCCCCACGTTCCGCCCCCGCGGTAGGGGGGCCGGCCGAGGCGCCTAGGCTGCTGCGGCCACGGACGGGGCCGGGGGTACGTCCTCGGCCGTGATGCCCGGCAGCGCGGCCAGCTCCTCCCATGCCGACCGGTGGATGGCGTCCAGCTCGGCCTGGGTGAACGTCGCGGCGTGGACCGGCCGCTCGTCGTGCAGCATCGCGGTGAGCGACCGGGCCACCGCTTCGCCCAGCAGGGCGTAACCCGCGGGGTTGGGGTGGTAGTTGTCGGCGGCGAAGAGCTCCTTGCCGCGTCGACGGAGGGTGTCGCCGACCTCGCACCGGATGTCGATGTAGCGGGCCTGGGGCAGCCGCTGGGCCAGCCGACGCTGGATGGTGTGCAGCGTGTCGCCCATCGCCGAGGCGAGCTCGCGCAGCGGCATCGTCAGCAGCGGGGCCGAGCCGACGGGGGGCAGGCCGGTGAAGACCACGGGGGCACCGCCGGTCCGCTCGTGGGCCAGCACGGTCAGGGCCTCGATGCGACGGGCGAACTCCCACGGTGGGGTCCCGCCGGTGGCGTCGTTGGCCCCGATCAGCACGATGACCAGGTCGGTGTCGTGGTCCAGCTGGGGGACCTGGTCACGGATGACGTCCTCGACCTTGCTCGAGGCGATGCCGTAGCTGCGCATCCGGATCGGCCGACCCAGGTGGGCGGCCAGCCGGTAGGCGGCTTGGGCCGGCAACGACTGGCTGGCCCGGGGAGCGCCGACGCCCTCGACGAGGGAGTCGCCCAGGAACGTCACCCGCAGCGGGTCGCCCTGGACCCAGGGCGGCTGCACGGTGATGTCGACGGTGTAGTCGGGCCGGGGGAGCATCGCGTGTGCGCGGATGCGGCGGACCTGCCGGCTGATCAGCAGCCCGAAGGTGCTCGGGACGGCGACGACGGCGCCCACGGCCAGTGCGGTCAGGCTGCCCTGCGGTACGCGGGGTGCCCTGACCATGTCGCCTCCTCGGTGTGGTTGCCGTTACTCGTATGAACGGTAACGACACGGCGAACTTGAGGCCTTCCCCGTCCACAGGCCTGTCACGAACCCGTTGGACTGCACCACACGAGACCCGTCCGGACGGGCTACTGGTCCTTGCTCTTGTCGGAGGAGTGGCCCGGGAAGACACCCTTGTCGGGGTCGATGTAGGGGGCGGCGTTGTTGACGGCGGTCGCGGCCTCGCCGAAGCCGACGCTGATCAGCTTGACCTTGCCGTCGTAGGTCGTGATGTCCCCGGCGGCGAACACCCGGTTGAGGTTGGTGTGCATCGAGGTGTCCACCACGACCTGCCGCTTGTCCTGCTCCAGGCCCCAGCGCTTTAGCGGGCCGAGGTCGGCGGTGAAGCCGAGCGCCGCCACGACGGCCTGGCACTTGATGGTCCGCTTCTCGTCGGTGCGGTTGTCGAAGATGTCCACCGACTCGATGCGCTCGTTGCCGTTGATCCGCGCCACCTCGTGGAAGGTGTGGACGTCGATGCGTTCGTCGGCCATCACGTCGTCGACGGTGGTCTCGTGGGCACGGAACCGGTCACGACGGTGGATGAGGGTGATGGAGCGGGCGATGTCGCGCAGGTTGAGCGCCCAGTCGAACGCGCTGTCGCCGCCACCCACGATCAGGACGTCCTTGTCCTGCATCACGTCGAGCTTGGGGACGAAGTACTGCAGGCCGCGTCCCTCCCAGTTGTCGGAGTCCGGCAGCGGCCGCGGCGTGAACGTGCCGATGCCACCGGTGATCACGACGGCCTTGCAGCGCAGCTTCACGCCCTTGTGGGAGGTGACGTCGACGTAGTCGTCCTGCAGGTCCATGTCCTCGGCACGGTGGCCCAGGTAGTACGTCGGGTCGAACTGGTTGGCCTGCTCGACGAGGTTGTCGACCAGCGTCTGCCCCTTGACGCGCGGGAAGCCCGCCACGTCGAGGATGTCCTTCTCCGGGTACATCGCGCTGACCTGCCCGCCCGGCTCGATCAGGGAGTCCATGATGGCCACGGAGAACCCACGGAACCCGGCGTAGTAGGCGCCGTAGAGTCCGGCAGGACCCGCCCCGATGATCAGCAGGTCGACCTCGGTGGGGGTCGACTCGGTGGACTGGTCGGTCATCGCATCTCCTGTGGCTCGCTACCTCGCGTTGCGCAGAACCTAGAGCACCCGACGTCACGGACCCAACCGAAGGATCGTCGGGATCAGTACGGTATGGACCCATGCGATTCGCCCTGCGTCTCTCCCTCCCCGATCGACGAGGTGCGCTGAGCGCCGTGGCGAGCGCCATCGGCCGCGCCGGCGCCAACATCGTCTCCCTGGACGTGGTCGGCATCGCCGACGGCATGGCCATCGACGACGTGACGGTGCAGTCCGACGTGCCGGCCGACATCCTGCGACGTGCGGTGGAGGAGGTCCCGTCGGTGGTCGTGGAGGCCATCCGCGAGACCGACACCTTCCGTGACCCGACCGCCCCGCTGGGCCTGGCAACGGAGATGGTGGCTGCCGGGTCGGGCGCGGTGCCCCTGCTCGTCAACGGCCTGATCGATGCGCTGTGGGTCTCGTGGGCGATGGTCGTCGCGGCCAGCATCACCGGCCCGCAGGTGCTGCACGCCTCGGGGGACGTCCCCGGGATCGACGAGCTCGAGACGCCGTGGCTGCCGATCGAGGACCTGCGGCGGCTGAACCGGGCGCCATGGATGCCGGCTGCGTGGCGCGAGCAGCACGACCTCGAGGTCGTCGCCGCCCCGCTGTCGCAGCGCAACACCGCCCTGCTGGTCGGCCGGACCGAGGGCCCGCGCTTCCTCGACAGCGAGCTGACCCAGCTGCAACGGCTGGCCCGGATCGCCGTCAAGGTCGAGGTCATGGCCGGCAACGGCAACGGCGGCACCCGCTGACCACCGGGTCACCGCGGTACCGGGTCGTTGGCCACCGTCACCGCGACCCCACGTGATCGGCTTCCGGCGACAGTTGTAGCGAGGGGTGCACGGGTGCTCCCATCATCACAATCGTGGCCGGACGCCAATCGTCCCGAGACCTTGGTCGGCCACGCGGTCGGCCACCTGGTCGGCTACGCGGTTGGCCGCTCGGTCGGCCACACGGTCGGCCGCCCCCTTCCGGCACGCCGTGGCGGACGTCCTCCTCAGCCGGCGGCGAGCCGGTCGAGCTGCCACTGGACGTGGCTGGACACCGCGGCCGGGCCGCCCAGGATCCGCATCACGTCGATGCCGCCGGCGTTGGCGGCGAACCACGCGGCCGTCGCGGGGTCGGTGTCCAGCGTCATCGACGGGACCAGCATCAGCCGCCCCTGACGCGACGCCGCCAGCGGACCTCCGGCCAGGGCATCGGGGAAGTCGTCGCCGCGGGCCACGATCACCTCCGCCGACAGCGACACCTGCTGGGCCAGCCAGTCGTTGACCGCCCCCGACGTGGCGTACCGACCGTTGCCGCCGAGCCGCGACACCGTGACCCCGAGGCCGCGCAGCTGGTCGATCACGGCGGGTGCCAGCTGCCCGTCGCTGTCGACGACCACCACCTCGTCGACCCCGCGGACCACGGCGGCCGCCGCCGGGTGCAGCTCCTCGGGTTGGGTCAGCAGGACCGGCATGCCGAGCAGCCCGCCGGGTCCGGCCGCGATCAGCGCATCGGGGAAGGTGAAGGCAGGGACGAGGAACGCCCGCCTGGGACCGTCGCCGCCGCGGGCGGACTGCACCGCACGGGCCATCACCGCGGCGGTGTCGAATCGGCTGTCGCCCGCCAGCCGGCTGACGGTGAATCCGGCGGCCTCCAGCTGGGTGACCACCTCCGGCGCGATGACCGCCTCGCCGCCGAGCAGGCGCACCGACGAGACGCCGAGGTCACGCAGCGCCTGGACGGTCTGGGCCGGCACCGACGACGTCCCGGTCAGCAGCAGCGGACCACCGAGCGCCGCCGCGAGCGGTCCGCCGGCAAGGGCGTCGGGGAAGCTGGAGGAGACTGCCAGCAGCGCGGTCGAGGACCCGGTCGGGTGGGCCGCCCGGGCGATCGCGACCGCCGTGTCGATGCGACCTGCGCCCTGCAACCGGGAGGTGGCGGTGAAGGTGTGGGCGTGCACGACCTGGAGGGACGTGGCGACGGTCCGGATGGCGCTGTCGCAGCACGGCGTGTTGCGCAGGACCCCGTCGACGACCATCTGGGAGGATCCACCGCCGTCCAGGCTGAGCGCCTCCACGGCGCCCAGGGAGATCATGTACTCCGCCAGCTCACCGATGGTGAAGCCGTGGGTGATGCCCGGTCGGCGCCCGTCGGCCGTCACCATCAGCAGCCGTCCGTCGGCGGTCACCCCGATGGCGGTCCGAGGGGCACGGACGTCGGAGTGGATCTGCGGCTCGAAGCCCTCCGACACCCAGTCCCCGGGGTCGGTCGGTCGGCTGTCCTTGACGATCATCGGCCCGCCGGCCAGCCCGTGGAGGACCTGGGCCCACGCCTGGTCGCGTGCCGGGTCCAGCGCCGTCGAGGTGGTGACAAGCCCCACCTGGTCGCCGACCTCGACCCGGTCCAGCGCCCCGGCGTCGGCGCCGGTGGCCACGACGATGACCTCACCGCCGCTGGGCTCGAACGCCCCGGCGGTGTCGCGCGAGATGCCGATGACCGTGCCACCGATCCCGCCGGCGGCCGGCCATGCCCCCGCGGCGATCCGCAGGACGGCGAGGTCCACCGGCGGCTGCTGGGGCTCGGCACCCGGAAGGGGAGGGGGTGCCGGCTGGTCGGGGTCGGTCGGCGCAGGGGTCGGCTCCGGCGGCGGTGGCTGCCGGGGTTCGGTCACCACGACCGGACCGCCGTAGTCGGGGGTGTAGGCCAGCAACGAGTCGATGCCGTCGGCGAACAGCTCGTCGTACTCGCGATGCCCCCGGTTGATGCCCTGCACGTCCAGGTTGGCGCCGTCGGCCAGGATCAGCGTCTGCGTGGTGTCGATCCGGTCGATGACGACCCGACCGTCGGCGGTCCAGCCGACGGTGCCGCGGGGCCCGACGCCCTGGCTCTCGGCATCGCTGACCAGACGGCCGTCGATCGCGAAGAAGCCGTTGGGCTCGCCATAGGGCTCGCGCAGCCAGAACCCGCCGTTGGTGGCGGCCACCGCGCCGGCCAGCGGGTCTCCGCTCTGCGCGGCCACCGTCGCGGTGCCCCGGACCGAACCGCCCGCGAGGGTCGGTCGGACGCTGACGTCGGCACCGGGATCGAGGTGGAGGATCTGGACGTCGACGTTCTTGCCGTCGGCCAGGGTCGTCCGGCGGGCATCCAGCCGCACCCCCGGCCAGACCGGACCGCCCCCGGGCGCGGGCTCTCCCTCGAAGGTCGCGAAGGCAGCCCCGTCGGGGCCCGGCAGCCACCCGTCGTCCACCGGGCCACCCTCGGGCGCGGTCGACCCCGACGCGACGGCCGTCCCGGCGTCGGTCGTCGGGGTCGGGTCGACGTCCGCCGCGGGTGCGGGGACCAGCCCGCCGATCACGACGAAGGGGACCAGCAGGGCAACAACGGCGAGCCGTGAGGTGGGGAATGGGCGCATCTGGTCCTCGATGCTGCCGCACTCGGTCGTCATCGGCGCACAACCCGTCCGGTGCGTTGGGGGACAGGGCCCTCGTCCTCCTACGCTGTCGGGTATGGCTGTCGATCGGCTCAGCGTCCTCGACTCCTCCTTCCTGGAGCTGGAGTCACCCAACCACCACATGCACGTGGGCGGTCTGGGCATCTTCGAGCCCGGCCTTCGGTACGCCGATGTCGTCCGGGTGCTCCGCGATCGGATCGAGCAGGTCCCCAACGCCCGCCGACGTGTCCGGACCCTGCCGACCATCG
Organism: Euzebya rosea; assembly: GCF_003073135.1. NCBI lineage: Bacteria > Bacillati > Actinomycetota > Nitriliruptoria > Euzebyales > Euzebyaceae > Euzebya > Euzebya rosea. The sequence goes on along the minus strand of NZ_PGDQ01000018.1, from coordinate 52,322 downwards.
CCGGCCGACCGCTGTGGGTGGACGACCCCGACTTCGACCTGACCTACCACGTGCGCCACGCGGCACTGCCGGCGCCCGGCGACACCCACCAGCTGGGCGAGTTCCTGTCCCGGCTGATGAGCCGCCCGCTGGACCGCGACCGGCCGCTGTGGGAGATCTACGTCATCGACGGGCTCGAGGGCGACCGCGTCGGCATGTTCCGCAAGGTCCACCTCGCCATGGCCAACGGCGAGGCGGGTGACCCGTTCAGCGTCCTGCTCGACGACAGCCGCAACGAGCTGCAACCCGAGGTGGGCCGCTTCAACCGGGCGTGGCACCCCGATCGCCCGCCGCCCCGTTCGGCGGTGCTGGCCGACGCCATGGGGTCGCGGCTCGCCCGTGTCCGCCAGGTGGGGCTGGCGGCGGTCGAGTCGCTGGACCCCCGGGTGGGCCTGCCCCGTGCCGGCGCGGTGGCCGAGTCCGCCTTCGGGCTGGTCAGCCGCCTCGTGCAGGGTGCACCGACGTCGCCGCTCAACCGTCGCCTGTCCCCGCACCGCCGGTTCGCCACGGCGACCTGCCAGCTCGATGACCTGCGCATCGTCCGACGGGCGTTCGGCGGGTCGATCAACGACATCGTCGTCACCGTCGTGGGCGACGCCGTGGGCCGGCTGCTGCGCTGGCGCGGGCACGAGACCAAGGACCTGGACCTCAAGATCATGGTCCCCGTCCGGGTGCACGAGGGCGCCACCCACCAGCCCGGGCTGGGCGAGGCGTTCACCGTCGGCGACGGGGTCGTCGGCGTCCTCGCGCCGCTGCCCGTGATGGAGATGGACCCCGTCGCACGGCTGTACCGCATCATGGGCGAGCTGGCCGGCCTGAAGGAGTCCCGGCAGGCCGTCGCCGCCGACCAGCTGGTCAGGGTCGCCGGCTACGCGCCACCCGCGATGCATGCCCTGGCCGCCCGGGTGGTCTCCGGCGAGCAGCGGTACAACATCGCGCTGTCCAACGCCCCGGGCCCGCAGACCCCCAGGTTCCTGGCCGGCCACCTGCTCGAGGAGTCCTACCCCTTCATCCCCCTCGCCGGGGACTCGGCGCTGTCGCTGGCGGTGTCCTCCTACGACGGCCGGATGCACTTCGGGCTGCTCGGCGACCGGGACACCCTCTTCGACATCGACCGCCTCTCGGACTTCGTCACCGAGTCCGTGACCGACCTGCGGCACGCTGCCGAGGTGCATCTGGCCGCCGAACAGGAGTCGACCTCGTGAACGTCTACGACGCACTCGCCAACGCCCGGGGCCGTGGCCGCCGGGTCGTCCTGCTGACGGTCCTCTCCGTCAGCGAGGACGCCTCGTCCCACACCGGCGCCAAGATGGTCGCCGACGCCGACGGGTCCGTCGCCGGATCGTTGGGCTGCTCGGAGTTCGACACCGCCGGCGTGGAGCTCGCCGCGGAGGCCCTCCGGGTCGGCGGCCCGATCCGCCGCCGCGTGGCGTTCGGCGGCCACGACGAGGAGGAACGCAGCATCGAGGTGTTCGCCGAGGTCCACGAACCCGAGGCCGCCGTGCTGGTCTTCGGGGCCAACCCCGTGGGCTGCGCCGTCGCCCGCCAGGCCGACCTCATCGGCCGCCGCGTCACCGTGGTGACCCCCGGGGGGACCACCGACGTGCCGCCCGCCGTGGAGGTCAAGGCCGACGACCCCGGACGCTTCCTGCTCGTCGCTCCTCCCGGCCCCAACGACGCGGTCCTGCTCAGCGACCACGACGCCCCGTACGTCGACGAGGTCCTGCGGGTGGCGCTGGCCAGCGAGGCCGGGTTCGTCGGCATGCTCGGGTCGCGCCGCCACGCCCCCGGTGCGGTGCGACGGTTGCGCGACGCCGGCACCCCCGAGGCCCACATCGGCCGCCTCCGTGCGCCGGTCGGCCTGGACATCGGCAGTCGCACCCCCGAGGAGATCGCCCTGTCGATCGTTGCGGAGATCGTTGCGGCGGAGAACGGTCGCGACGGCGGCCGCATGGGCGTTGACTGGTCGGAAGGGGACCGGTCGGCAGGGGACCGGTCGGAGGGGACCGACGGCGGCCCCGTGGAGGAGACCCCGTGACCGGCTCCGAGGACCGCGTGCTGACCGTTCGCGACCCCCTGATCCCCGACGAGCGGGTCGACGCCCTGCGCATCGCCACCCCGCCGGGCTGGGAGGAGGTGGCCCTGGCCGACCTGCGCTCGACCATGAGCGACCACGCCCACGCGGAGAAGAAGGCAGCGCTGTCGGCGCTGTCGATGCTGAACCGCTACCCCGACCGCGACGACATCGTCTACCGGATGGCCAAGCTGGCCCGCGAGGAGATCCGCCACCTCGACCAGGTCCTGACCCACATGCGGGCCCGGGGCTGGACGTTGATGGCCGACCGGCCCGACCGGTTCGCCAAGGCCCTGCTCGCCGAACGCCGTGGTGGGGCGGGCGAGGCCGAGCTGTGCGACAAGCTGCTGGTCGCCGCGCTGATCGAGGCCCGGTCGTGGGAGCGGCTGAACCTGTTGTCCCTGGCGCTGGAGGACGCCGGCGACCCGCGGCTGGCGGCCTTCTACGACGAGCTGGCCCGGTCCGAGGCGGGCCACTACCGCGTCTTCGTCGAGCTGGCGCTGGCCGAGTGCCCGACCGAGGACGTCACCGGCCGCCTGTCCCACCTCGCGGAGGTGGAGGCCGCCGTCATCGCCACGTTGCCCCACCAGCCGCGCATCCACTGATGGCAGGCCCCGGACGGGGATCCGGTCAGGCGCGGATGCCCAGGGACCACGCCCACGACGCCGGCGGGGACCCCGAGGTCCTGGCGGCGAAGGCCGAGCTTCGCGAGGAGGCGTGGCAGGCCGTCGTCGACGCCGAGGCCGCACGTTTCCCCGGGGCGTTCCACCGCATCCCCAACTTCGTGGGGGCCGAAGCCGCCGCCGAGGCGCTGCGGGGGACCGCCGCGTGGGCGGACGCGGTGACGGTGAAGTCCAACCCCGACAGCCCCCAGTGGCCCGTCAGGCAGCGGGCGCTGGAGGACGGCAAGACCGTCTTCATGGCCGTGCCCCGGCTGGCCGAGGAGCATCCGTTCGTGGCGTTGCGGCCCGACGCCATCCCCGTCACGCCGCGCAAGGCCTCCTCCATCAAGGGCTCGTCGGTCCACGGCATCCCCGTCGCCGTCGAGGCGCTCGAGCCGGTGGACCTGGTCATCACCGGCTGCGTGGCCGTCGACGAGGCCGGCGGCCGGCTCGGCAAGGGCGGCGGCTTCGCCGACCTCGAGTTCGCGATCGCCCAGGAGGCCGGGATGATCACCGACGACACGATCGTGGCGACCACCGTGCACGACTGCCAGGTCCTCGACGTCGGCCGGATCCCCGTCACCGACCACGACGCGCCGCTGGACCTGATCGTCACCCCGACGCGGGTGATCGAGGTCACCGGCCGCCGTCCCCGCCCGGCCGGCATCCGGTGGGACGAGCTCACCGACGACAAGATCGCGGCCATACCGCTGCTGCAGCGGCTGGCCGCACGAAAGGACTGATCGACCCGTGGCGACGCCATGGCCCCCGGGCCCCCTCGACCGTGCCTGCCTCGTGCTGGACTTCGACGGCACCCTCGCCCCGATCGTGTCGGACCCGGCGACGTCGGCCATGCCGTCGTCGACCCGGGCGGTGCTGACCTCGCTGGTCGGCCGCGTCGGCCGGCTGGCGATCGTGTCCGGACGACCCGCAGGGTTCCTGGCCGAACGCGTCGGCGTCGACGGCGCCGAGCTGGTCGGCCTCTACGGGCTCGAGCGGGTCGTCGACGGGTCGGTCGAACCCGACCCGCGCGTCGCCCCCTACCTGGACGCGCTGGCAGGGGCCAAGGCCGCGATGGGGGAGGAGGTCGCTCGCTGGGAGGGGGCGGAGCTGGAGGACAAGGGGCGGGCCTTCGCCGTCCACTGGCGCCGGGCGGCGGATCGGGAAGGTGCCGCGGCGGCCCTCGACGCCACCGCCCGTCGGGTCGCGGGCGAGCTGGCGGTGGAGGACGGCAAGATGGTCGTCGAGCTGCGCCCTCCCGTCGAGGCCGACAAGGGCACCGCCGTCGGGCTGCTCGCCGACGGGTTCGACGACGTCTGCTTCGCCGGGGACGACCTCGGTGACCTGCCGGCCTTCGCCGAGGTGCGGTCCCGCGGTGGCCTGGCCGTCGCGGTCGACCACGGCGAGGAGACCGATCCCCGGGTCCGCGCCGCCGCCGACCTCGTCGTCGACGGCACCGAGGGCTTCGCCGCCTGGCTGGCCGACCTGGCGTCCCGCCGGGCCTGACCCGCCCGGGGTCCTCAGGTGGTCGCGAGGTCCAGGGCGCGACGCTGCGCGGCCAACCAGTCGGCCGGGGTTCCCGACGACGCCGCGTCCTTCAGGGCGGCGGCACGGCGAGCGCGTTCGTCGGCCGGCATCTCCAGCGCCTGCTCGAGCGCGTCGACGGTCTGCTCCACGTCGAACGGGTTGACGAACACGGCGTCGGTCATCGTGTCGGCTGCCCCGGCGTTTCGGGACAGCACCAGGACGCCGTCGCGTTCGTTCAGGGCCGGCCCCTCCTTCGCCACGAGGTTCGTCCCGTCGATCACCGGGTTGGTCAGCAGCACGTCGTAGGACTGCATGCACGCCACGACCCGCGGGAAGCTGTTGTCGACGTCGACCTCCAGGACCCCCTGGCCGTGGCGCTCGCGGATCGCCTCCCCGAGGTCGATGCATCGCTGCAGGTACTCGCGGTACTCGGGCACACCCTGGCGGGAGGGGTTCAGCAGAGCACGGAAGTGCACCCGGTCGACGAGGTCGGGGCGACGCTGCAGCAGCAGGTCGTAGGCGACCAGGCCACGGAGGATGTTCTTGGACAGGTCGGTGCGGTCGGCCCGCACGATCAGCTGCCGGTCGCCGACCTGCTCGGCCAGCGCCTCCCGCTCCGCGATCGCGTCGTCGGAAGCCGCGACCGCGGCCAGGCTCTCGGCGTCGATGCCGAGGGTGAAGTCCTTCAGCAGCAGCCGACCACGCGGCGTCGCGATCCACGTCCCGTCCGGCGTCGGCTCCACCGCCGTGCAGCTGCCCAGTCGCATCAGGCAGGACCGCAGGGTGTCGGTCCACTCCGTCGCGGACAGCCCCACGACGTCGCAGGCCACCATCCCGTCCAGGATCGCCGTGATCATCGGATCGGGCAGCCTGCGGAAGTACGTGGGGTGCACCCACGGCGTGTGGATGTAGTGGAGGATCCGCGCCCCCGGGATCGCCGCACGGATGTGCGGTGCCGCGGTCAGCAGGTGGTAGTCCTGCAGGTGGATCTCCGGTGAGGGGTCGTCCCCGGCCTCGGCCACGACCGCCTCGGCCACCTGCCGGTTGACGTCCTGGTAGGCCGCCCACGCGTCCGTCCAGCCCTCGCCGAGCGGGTAGTAGGGCTCGGCCCACAGCTGGTGGAGGGTGAACCACAGCAGCCGGTTGGCGACCTTGTTGTAGTAGTCGTCGTAGACCTCGCCCACGTCGACCAGCCGAAGGGTGAACCGTCCCTGGCCGGTGTCGGCGGTGAAGGCCTGCCCGTCATGGGCGGCCGACATCTCACGGTCGCCGTCCTCCAGCGCCACCGACACCCAGGTGCCCGGACGTTCCTGGAGGGCTCCGCCGAGGGCGACGATCAGCCCGCCAGCACCGCGGGAGGGCGTCCACGACCCGTCGTCGTCCTGCGACCACGACACCGGGCCGCGATTGGACGCGACGATCAGCCTGCCGGTGCTCATCGATCGGCGGCCAGCAGCCGGCCCTGGACGGCCCGGACGATCGACGCGTCGCTGACCGGCGGGGTCAGCAGGTCGTCGATGCCGACGGCTGCCGCCTCGATGGCCTCGCGGGCCACCTCCACGTCGAGCGCCTCGATCAGCGGACCGGGCTCCCACGTGCGGTGGATCCCGCACTGGATCAGCGCGCCGGACTGGCGGCGACGCTGCGAAAGGCCGATCAGCTTGCGACCGCTGGCGGTCACCTCACCCTTGCCGAGGGAGGCGTAGCAGACCTCCGCAAGGGGACGCAGGTGCTCGGGCCCCAGGCGGCTGGCGGTGGCCGCACCGGTGTGGACGGCCAGGTCGTGCACGCCGAGGTCGGCAAGCGCGGCCATCCAGGCCTCGCCGATGGGGGCGAACACCGCGCCGAGGTCGGCGTGGTCGAGCCACGGGTGGCCGGCGGGCAGGATCACGTCGCAGGACAGCAGCTCAGGGTCCATCAGGACCGCCCCGCCGCCGGAGTGGCGTTGCAGCTGGCCGTGGCCGGCGACGGGCTTGGCGTCGCGCTGGCCGCGGCCGAGCACGATCGCCTCGTCGGTGGAGACGTACCAGCGGATGCGGGGCCGGCCGTCGTGGCCGGCCGCCTCCAGCAGCTCGGGACTCCTGGCCAGCAGCTCGTCGGCTGGGCCGCGCTCGAGTCCGAGCAGGATCCAGTCGTCGGCGGAACGCGCCGCAGGGGCGGTCATCGGTGTTGCTCCTCGTTCGGGGGACTGTGGATGGCGAATCGGGTCGCCGGGGCGGTCGCAGGCGTGACGGTCAGCCGATCTCGGCGACCATGCCGAACTTGTCCTCGTAGCCGGTCATGTTGGTGTTCAGCGCCCGGATGACCTTGCCCACCATCGTCGGGGCGATCTTGACACGCGAGACCACTTCCGCCTGCACCTTGCCCGGCTCGCCGCCAGGCATGATCTGGCAGAAGTCGAGGGTGAACTCGTGGGCCGAGTGGCTGACCACGAGGAAGTTGGCGTAGGTGCCGAACCGCTCGTCGTCGTCGACCTTGATGTTGACGCGGGGCTGCTGGGGCGGCTGGGGCTGCTGCGGATCGGTGTCGCTCATGCCCCGCATCGTAGGCCGTCGGCCGCAGGACCGGTGACACCCTGCCGACGCCCCGACGGCCGGGCCTGTCGTCGCGGTCGGGGTCGACGGCCTCACCGTTCGGGCCCGCTGCCGGGGTCGAGGCAGACAACACGCATCGAGCCCGTACCATGTTGCTCCGCGCCGTCCACGGACGGCACGCTCTCGGGCGCTTAGCTCAGATGGCGAGAGCGCCTCGTTTACACCGAGGAGGTCGGGGGTTCGAGCCCCTCAGCGCCCACGCGAGCCGCCTTCGGCGGTGAGCTCCTTCGCCTGGCGGCTCACTCGCTGTGCTCGCGTGGGCAAGCCCAGGTGTTTCCCGCTCCGCTCGGGGCGTTCGGGCCACGCAGGCCAAGGGCTCCGCTCGGGGCGTTCGGGCCACGCAGGTCAGGGGCCGTCGTCCGCTCCGCTCGGGGCGTTCGGGCCACGCAGGTCAGGGCTCGGCTCGGGTTGTGTGGCGACCTGATTGAGGCGTTCGGCCCGTTGGGTGGGGGAGTTGACCCCTTGCTGTGCGCGTGTGGTGTGATCCGGAAATCGACGCCTCGTTCTTCCTGTCCGTCGCCGCGGTCCTCGTCGGGGCCGGGGTGGCGACGTGGCGTCGTCGGCGTCGTGGGGTCGACGCTCGGCGGCTGAACGTCGGCGACGCCGCCGTGGCCGTCGGGGCGGCGGTGGCGGTGCTCCTCGTGGAGGTGGCCGTCACGGGGGTCGGGGGGTTCTTCGGGCTCGCCGCGCTGGGCAGCCGGGTCCTGTTCGGGGTGGGCCCGACCGCGGTGCTCGTCACGGGGCTGGTCAACCGGAGGGCGGGAGCCACGCGATCGGCCCGGACCGCCGTCGGCCTGGCTGCCGCCGCGATCGTCCTGGGCACCTACGGCACCCACGTCGAGCCGTTCTGGCTGCGCGTCGATCAGCTCGACGTGCCCGTCGCCACGGCAGGCGACCGCCCCGTCAGGATCGGCGTGCTGGCCGACATCCAGACCGACGCGGCCGGCCCGCACGAACGAGATGCCGTCCGGGCCGTCCTCGACGCCGACCCCGACATCGTCCTCGTCGCCGGCGACCTGTTCCAGGGCGACGACGAGGCGTTCGCTCGCGAGGGACCGGCGATCCGCGACCTCCTCCGGGAGGTCCGGGCTCCCCACGGTGCCTTCGTGGTCGAGGGCGACGTCGACCGCTACGACCGCCTCGAGTGGCTGCTCGACGGGACCGGCCTGCAGCGCCTCGACGACGAGGTCGTGGTCGTCGACGTCGACGGTCAGCGGGTCCGGATCGGCGGCAACCGGATCCGCTGGGACACCTCCGACGCCGCGGCCATGCGTGCCGAGCTGGCCTCGGCGCCCGACGACGACCTCGTGATCCTCCTGGCCCATCGGCCCGACGCCGTGCTCGACCTGCCGCCGGGCTCCGCCGTCGACCTCACCGTCGCCGGGCACACCCACGGCGGGCAGGTCGTCATCCCCGGGTTCGGGCCACCGGTCACCTTCACCGACGTCCCGCGCCACGTCGCGCGCGGCGGCCTGCACGATGTCGGCGGCAACCTGCTCTACGTGTCCTCCGGTGTGGGCGTCGAACGGGCCGGTGCCCCTCGCCTGCGGCTGTTCAGCCGGCCGTCCGTGGGGATCCTCGACCTGGTCAGCGCGAACCCGGATGGGCCATCGCGGACTCGCTCGCCCGGCTGACGATCGCGGGGGCCTCGCCGATCAGCGTGTCGTCGGTCAACGCCTCGATCATGAACAGCGCGAAGTCCGTCCGGCGGGTCCGGTTGCTGGCCAGGACCGGATCGCCGACGTGCGGCGACCAGACGGGCAGCCCCTCGCTGGGGCCCTCCTCCAGGTCGCTGCCCCGCACCACCGTCCAGCGACGGTCGCTGGCGAAGATCCGCCGGCACGCCTCCACCTGGTCATCGATGTCGACGAAGCGGATCAGCCGGCCGATGGCCCCGGTGACCCTCACCATCAGCCTGAACATCCGCGAGTAGTGGTCCCTGCCGTCCTTGGTGATGTGCCAGCCGCACGAGAACACCAGCCGGGCATCGGGTTCGGCGAGGTCCAGCACCGCCTGGGCGGTCCCGGTGGAGTACCCCTTCACCCCGAACGGCACCAGCACCACCAGCACGCCGTCGCAGCCCGTGACCGCACGGGCGACCACGTCCCGGTCGTCGGTCCGCCCCGGCAGGATCGTGATGCGGTCCGCCACATCGGCCAGCTTGTCGACGCTCTCGGGCCGGCAGACGCCGACGACCTCGTACCCGCGCTCCAGCGCGTGCTCGATCATGTACCGGCCCAGCTTGCCGGACGCCCCGATGATGCAGACCCTCATCCCTCTGTCCTTACTTAGTACGAACGGTGATGCGGGAACCGTACACCGTACGGCCAGCGCTGCACGACTGAACTTTTCTCCGTGGTGTCCCGCCGCCGGCTGTCGATGTGGCGGATCCTGTACGTGGTGATGGTGGGCGGCGGGAACGACCCCGCCGCCGGACCCGCGAGGAGAAGCGATGCCCCACTACATGCTCAGCGTCCACATGGACCCCACCCAGGAGCGCCCCGCCATGACCGACGAGGACATGGCGATGCACATGACCGCGCTGGAGGCCTTGGAGACAGACATGCTCGACAAGGGCGCATGGCTGTTCTCCGCCCGCATGCACGGTCCCGAGTCTGCATCGGTCGTGCACCATAGAGACGGCAGGAGGGTCGTCAGCGACGGGCCCTACATCGAGACCAAGGAACACCTCGGCGGCTTCTACGTGATCACCGCAGACGACCTCGACGACGCCCTCGGGTGGGCCGACCGCACCAGCGCCACCGTCGGCATGCCCATCGAGGTGCGCCCGTTCGCCGGCTTCGCCGAGGAGCCTCACGGCTCGCAGTGACCAGTCCCGACGTCGCACGGATCGGCCGGACCTTCCGACACGAAGCCGGACGCTCGCTGGCTGCGCTGGTCGCGGCGTTCGGCGACATCGACCTGGCCGAGGATGCCGTTCAGGAGGCGTTCGCCAGGGCCCTGGCACGCTGGCCGGTCGACGGGCTGCCGGCGAATCCCGGCGGATGGATCACCACCACCGCACGACGCTGCGCCATCGACATCCTGCGTCGTGACCGACGCGGCGCCGAGCTGATCGCGCAGGCGCATCCCGCGGGGCTGATCGGCGGCCCGGACACCGGCGTCGGACGTGCCGAGCCAGCACGGCACGACGAGCTCGACGGTGTGTGCGCTGACGAGCGACACCCCGATGGGGGAGGAGAGGAGGTGGTCATGGACGAGCGCCTCCGCCTGATCTTCATGACCTGTCACCCGTCCCTGTCCCCCGATGCGCGGGTCGCCCTGACCCTTCGCCTGGTGGGTGGCCTGACGACGGCGGAGGTCGCGGCGGCGCTGCTGGTCAGCGAACCGACGATGGCCCAGCGGCTGGTCCGCGCCAAGCGCAAGATCGCCGCAGCCACCATCCCGTTCGCGATGCCGGCCGAGGCCGACCTGCCCGACCGGCTCGACGCGGTGCTCGGGGTCGTCTACCTCATCCACAACGCCGGCTCCCACGCACCGGAGGACCCCGCCCTGCCGTCGTTGCGTCGCGAGGCCGTGCGCCTCGCGCGGCTCCTGCAGCACCTGATGCCCGACGAGCCCGAGGTCGTGGGCCTGCTCGCCCTCCTCCTGCTGACCGACGCCCGCCACGCGGCGCGCGTCGACGACGACGGCCGGCTGGTCCTCCTCCGCGACCAGGACCGGTCGCGCTGGTCCCGCCGCCTGATCGCCGAGGGCCAGCAGCTGGTCCGCGCCTGCCTGCGACGCAGCCAGCCGGGCCCCTACCAGGTGCAGGCCGCGATCAGCGCGGTGCACGCCGACGCCCCATCCGTTGAGGACACCGACTGGGCGCAGGTCGTGGCCCTGTACGACCACCTGCTGGTGCTCGATCCCAACCCGGTGGTGGCGCTGAACCGTGCCGTCGCCCTGGCCGAGGCCGTCGGACCGGGTGATGCGCTGGCGGCTGTCGAGTCCATCGCCGGGCTGGATGGCTACCACCCCTTCCACGTCGCCCGTGGCGAGCTGCGGGCGCGGCTGGGCGACCGCGACGGCGCGCTCGACGCCCTGCACCGGGCCCGCGAGCTGGTGGCGCCGGGACCGACGCGACAGCACCTGGACCACCGAGTGGCGCAGCTCGTCGGCGACCCTCAGGCGGCGTCGACCTCGTAGGTCCACACGCGGAAGCCGGTCAGCTCGTGCGGCCCGAAGCTGGAGATCAGGGCCACGTCCGCCGCGTCACGGCCGCGCGACACCACGATCCGCCCGATCCGTGGGCTGTTGTTGCGCGGGTCGAACGTGCACCACCCCTGGTCGAGGTACACCTCGATCCACGCGCTGAAGTCCATCGGGTCGAGCACCGGCGGCAGGCCGATGTCGCTGATGTGGCCGTTGACGTACCGGGTGGGGATGTTGAGGGCTCGGCAGAACGCGACTGCGAGGTGGGCGAAGTCGCGGCACACGCCCACTCCCTCCTCGTACGTCTCCTTGGCCGTCCGGGTCACGCGGGCCTCGCTGTAGTCGAACCGGATGTGGTTGTGCACGAAGTCGCAGATGGCCTGCACCCGCGACCAGCCCGGCGCGAGGTGGCCGAACAGGTCCCATGCCGTCTGGCTGAGCAGGTCGGTCTCGCAGTACCGGCTACCGAGCAGGTAGACGAGCGTCTCCGACGGCAGCTCCGGAACGGGGACCTCGTTCGCGGCGGGGTAGGCCATGTCGAACAGGCCGTCGACGGAGACCGTGGCGTCCCCCCACATCGAGAACGTCCCGGCTGGCGCGACGAGGCGTCGGGCGCGGTTGCCGTGCAGGTCCAGGTGGGTGGAGGTGGCGACGTCCGGCGTCGTGAAGAACGACTCCGGGGCCCGCAGGTCGCGCATGAGGTCGGGGTGCACCGACAGCAGGCAGATCAGCGGGGTCGGCGCCTCGCAGGAGATCCCGATCTCGTAGCCGTAGCGGACCAACATCGGACGACCGATCGGGAGTGGGGCGCCGGACACGATCGTGCCGGCGCCGCCATCCTCGCAGCTTTCCGTGTTGGACCTGGAGAAGGTTCAGCTGACGACCACCGTGCCTCGCATGACCTCGTGCCCGGGTACGTCGCACAGGTAGCGGTACTCACCGGGCGGCAGGTCGACCTCCAGCCGCCTCGTCGCCCCCGCGGGCAGTTCGACGACCTCGCCGGTCTCCTCGAGGACGAACGTGTGGTGGATCGGATCGGCGTTGGTGATCGCGAGGGCGCCGCCGGGCGGGACCTCGACTCGCGCCGGGTAGGCGAGGCCGGCGGCCTCCACCGCGACGTCACCGGGAAGGGGGGCCTCCTCGGCCACCCCGCTCGCGCTGATGAGCGACAGCGCCACGCCGATGACCATCACGGCGATCGTGCCGCCCCACACCCGGCCGACGGGCAGGCGCCGACGCAGGCCCGCGCCGACCGCAAGGACCGTGGTGGCCACCGCCGCCATGACCAGCAGCAGCGTGGGGACGAAGCCGCCGGGGGACTCCGGGTGGGACAGGTCCGACACCGCGAACGGGGCGTTGGCCACGAGCAGCAGCAACGTGGCCGTGGCGGCCGTCCATCGCAGCCAGGTCGCGTCGCTGCGACCGATGGTCGCGGCCAGGGCGACGAACACCGCGACGAAGGCGACGACCGGCGGGATGACCTCGCCGATCAGGACCATCAGGACCACGGCGAGCGATGCGACGGCCAGGAGGCCACCGATCACGCCGCGGTCGGGGGACGGCCGGTGGCCGGCGCGCACGCCGACGTCGGTGGCGGTCAGCCCCGCTGCCACAGCAGGACTCCCGTGGAGATCTGGGCGGCCATGCCGACCGGGACGAGGGCGAAGCCCCACGTGGTCAGCCCGCTCCCGGTCAGCAGCGACACCGCGGTGAGCCCGGAGGTGACCGCTGCGGCGGTCGCGAGCCCCACCAGCCATCCCGGAGCCCAGGTGTCGCGTCCCGCGCGCGCCACCAGCAGGGGTGGCAGGCCGATGATGAGGATGGTGGCGACCCAGTCGGTGGTCGACGCGAGCCAGCCGACGGTGCCCACCAGGGCCGTTGACGGGTCGGGTGTCGCGGCGACGACGTGCACGAGCGCGAGCATGGCCAGGAACGCCGGCACCGCGAGGGCTGCCCCGAGCGTCATCAGCCCGGCAGCCGCGACACCCGCGGGTCGGTCGCCGTGGAGGCGGCCGAGGCCGGCGCCGGCAAGGGCGAACAACGTCGCGCCGACCATCCAGGCGACGAAGGTCACGGTCAGGGCGGGTGCGGCATCGGCCATGGCGGGCAGGGCCTCGGTGACCGTGCCGGCCTGGACCGCGCCGTCCAGGTCCACCCCGGTGGAGACCAGGACGGCCGCCCCGAGGGCGAAGGCGACGCAGGCGCCGACCAGCGACGCAGCGGTCCAGCGCACCACTGACATGCCGCTGTGGCGATCGACGATGCGGTCGCGGGTGGGTTCGACCTCGAGCAGGTCGGGGGGTGGGTGGGTGACGTGCGCGCTCATCTGGTGATCCCTCCATGCAGTCGTTGCACGAACTGTGCAACATCCGTCATACACCTGCTTGCATGATTCGTGCAACAACTTTATGGTGACTGCAATGACCGACCTTCGTACTCGCCAGAAGGCCCTCGCCCGCCGAGCGATCCTCGAGGCGCTGGCCGACCTGATCGCCGAGACCCGGCACCTCGACTTCTCCGTCCAGGAGGTCGCAGAACGGGCGGGCGTGTCGTTGCGCACCGTCTACAACCACTTCCCCAGCCGCGAGGACCTGCTCGACGGGCTGAACGACCACTTCAGCGAGGTCATGGTCGAACGCCAGGGCGTCCTGATCGGTGACGTCGACTCCGTCGAGCAGGTCGTGGAGGCAGCGGCCACCAACTTCCGCATCTTCGAGGAGCTTGGCGGGCTGTCCGAGGCCTGGATCCAGGTCAGCGCGCTCGTGCCCCCTGCCGCCGAGGAGCATCGTCGGCGAACGGCCAGGATGGTCGAGCTCGTCGCCGGTGCGTTGCCCGAGCTCGCCCCGGCACAGCAGGAGGTGGTCGGCACGCTCGTCCGCCACCTGTTCAGCCAGCGCACCTGGTACTCGATGACCCGCGACTACGGCCTGTCGATCGACGACACGGTCGAGGCAACCCGATGGGCCGTCACCGCGCTGCTGGATGCCGCCCGAGGGGGAGATCCGCCCGACACCGAAGGAGCCTCGCCGTGACCGGTTGGTTGACCCTGGACGACGGTGACGCGCTGGCCCCCGAGCGGGCCGGCAGCAAGGCAGCGGTGCTGTGCCGCCTGCGGATGGCCGGCTTCGCGGTGCCCGACGGGTGGGTCCTGCCCGTCGGATGCCCGAGGGCACGGTGGGCGGCGTTCGCCGACACCGTCACGGCGCACCACCTGGGGCCGCTGGCCGTTCGCTCCAGCGCCGGGTGGGAGGACCTCGCGACCGCGGCGGCAGCCGGGCAGAGCGTGACCGTGCTCGACGTCGAGGGCCCCGCCGCCGTCCTCGAGGCGATCGAGGCGTGCCACCGGGCCGCGGCGGAGCGGGGCGCCTCCAGCGAGGCCGGGCTGGCGATCCTCGTCCAGCCCATGCTGGCCCCCGACCACGCCGGGGTCGCGTTCGGCCTGGATCCCGCCACCGGAGACCGCGACGTGGTGCGGATCAACGCCGTGGAGGGTGTCGGTGCCCCCGTCGTGAGCGGCGAGGTCGTCGGGTGGGACATGCGCGTCCGGGGGGACCGGGTCGACGGCGACACCGGGACGCTCGGGGCCGACGCCGCCAGGGCGGTCGCCGCTGTCGTCGCGGAGGTCGAGACGTTGCTGGGCGGTCCGCAGGACCTCGAGTGGGCAATCGTCGACGGCACCGTCCACGTCCTCCAGGCGCGACCCGTCACGGTCGTCCCGGTCCGCCCGACCATGCCCGACGGTGACGGCTGGGAGAAGGACGTGGCCCACTACTCCGACCTGCTGACGCCCTTCGGGTTCGAGGCCCTGCAGCGGGCATCCGAGGCGGTCCCAGAGGTGTTCGCCGACGCCGGGTTGCTGATCGACGGACTGGAGGAGGTGCTGGTCGGCGGTGAGAGCTACGGCCGGGTCGTGCCGGCCCTCGGTGCGCCGGGTGGAGGGGCGCCGCCGCCCGCGATCGTCCTCGGGGCGCTGGCGAGGGTCGTCCCGGCGTTGCGTCGGCGTGCCGTCGCGGCACGACAGCTGCTGGCCGGACGAGCCGACGCCTGGATCAGGGAGTGGGTGGCGCAACGCGAGGACTGGATCGACCTGATGCGCGACCGCCTGTCGGACGACCTGACGGCGTTCGACGACGATGAGCTCGTCGCGTGGGGCGACGCCTTCGGCGACCTCGTCGAGGACGGTGGGCGCCTCCACTTCCGGGTCATCGTCCCGTACATGCTGGCCATCCACGACCTGCACCGGGTGCTCGAGGACGTGCCCGGTTGGGGTCCCGCCGACACGACTGCGCTGCTCGCCGGTGCGTCCCCCGCGACGTCGGCCAGCGAGGAGGACATGCGGGTGCTGCGCCGACGGATCATCGGGACGGCCGGCGCGAGGGAGGCCCTCGGGGCGTCGCCGACCACCCCCGTCGAGGCGCTCGAGGCGGTGGACGCCGAGCTGGCGCAGGCCCTCCGCGGATGGCTGCGGGATCACGCCTGGCGTGCGCTGGACTACGACGCCGGCATGCCGGTCCTCGCCGAACGGCCCCTGCTGGTGACCCGCCTGCTGCTCGCGGAACCCACGGCGCCCGACGTCGACGCGCCGGTCCGTGCAGCCGCCGCCGTCCGGGAGCGGGTGCCCGCTGCCGACCGCGCGGCGTTCGACCGGGCGCTGGCCACGGCCCGACGCCGCTCTCCCTGGCGCGAGGACACGGTGGTGCTCGCCGGGGACGTCCCGCTCGGGCTGCTCCGCCGGTGGCTGGTCGAGGTGTCCGGGCGGCTGGTCGCCCGGGGCCTGCTCCCCACCGTGGCCGACGGCGCCTACCTGTACCGGGACGAGCTGGTCGGGGCACTTCGGGGCGACCGGTCGGCGTCGGAGGTCCTCGACCTCGTCGTGCGTCGGCGCGGAGAGGCGGCGTGGGTGCGAGCCCATCCCGGACCGCTCGTGCTCGGCCGACAGGGCGCCCCACCGGACGTCTCGGCCCTGCCGCCGGCCCTGCGACGGGTCAACGAGGCGGTCCTCTGGGCGGTGGGGCTGGAGTACCCCGGCGACACGCAGTCCACCGACGCCCTGCCCGCCGCCCCCCAGTCCGCCGGCGTGCTGGTCGCCGGGGTGGGGGGCAGCCCGGGCACGGCGGAGGGCACCGTGCGCATCGTCACCGACCACACCCGGCTGGATCGGCTGCAGGAGGGCGACGTGCTGGTCTGCCAGACCACCAACCCCGCCTGGGTGCCCCTCTTCCCCCTGGTGCGCGCGATCGTCGCCGACGGGGGAGGGGTGCTGTCGCACGTCTCGATCGCCGCGAGGGAGCACGGCCTGCCGGCGGTCGTCGGCACACGCAACGCGACCTCGGTGCTGGTGGAGGGGCAGCGGGTCCGGGTCGACGGCACGACCGGTCGGGTCACCCTCGCCGTTCCCGTGGCCACCGGCTGATCGCCCGCCCGCTGGGGACGGATCGTGCCCACGACGGGTCAGGCCTGTTCGGGCGACGGCGTCTGCTCGATGCGGACCATGTTGCCGGCGGGGTCGCGGAACGCGCAGTCGCGGGGTCCCCACGGCTGGTCGGCCGGCTCCTGCAGGACCTCCGCGCCGGTGGCCTCCACGGTCTCGAACACCTTGTCGAGGTCGTCGGTCCGGAAGACCACCATGCCGAGCACCCCCTTGGTGACGAGCTCGGCGATGGTGTCGCCGTCGGCTTCC
Organism: Euzebya rosea; assembly: GCF_003073135.1. Lineage (NCBI taxonomy): Bacteria > Bacillati > Actinomycetota > Nitriliruptoria > Euzebyales > Euzebyaceae > Euzebya > Euzebya rosea. The sequence goes on along the minus strand of NZ_PGDQ01000018.1, from coordinate 35,591 downwards.
GACCGTCCGCCGTGGGGATCGGACAGGACGACCTCGGTACCGGGCTGGTCGGGTGATCCGAGGGTGATCCAGCGGTGGCCGTTGGAGCTGACGTCGTTGTGGACCTCCAGGCCCAGCCCGTCGCGGTAGAAGGCCAGCGCGGCCTCGGGGTCGGTCACGGTCAGGTGGCTGTAGCGCAGTGCGATGCTCATGACGCGGAACCTAGAGAGGCTGCACGCCCGACGCTTCTCCGATCCTGCTCGACCTCCGTCCGCCCGACCGCGGCGGCCTCGTGGTGGTCTTCGCCACGCAGGACGGCATGGCCCGCTCGGCCGCGTGGTCGAGGGAGCGGTACTCGCTGGGTGGCATCCCCACCACCTCGGTGAAACGGGCGCTGAACGACCCCAGGGACGAGCAGCCGACGGCCATGCAGGCGTCGGTCACCGACATGCCCTCCCGCAGCAACGTCATGGCCCGTTCGATCCGACGGGTCATCAGGTAGGCGTAGGGCGTCTCGCCGTACACCGCACGGAACCGTCGGGAGAAGTGGGCGGGCGACATCAGCGCCCGCCGGGCGATCGCCGCCACGTCGAGCGGCCGGTCGTACTCCCGGTCCATGAAGTCACGGGCCCGTCTGAGGTTGGCCAGGTCGGCCAGCGTCTCGGGTTGCATGCAGCCGAGGCTAGACGGCGCTCACCCGGTCAGCCGGCGTATCGACGGCGAGACCGGGATGCCGTCAGCCAGGTCGGGGGAGGGCAGCGGCGGGCCGAACGTGGTGGACATCGGCACCACCCCGGCCCACACCGGCAGGTCCATGTCCTCCGGTTCGTCGTTGGGGGGTCCGCTGCGGGTCTTCACCGACGCCTCGGCCAGGGGCAGCCGCGCGACCACCGTCGCCGAGAGCTCCCGCTCGGTCGGCCGGCGCAGCTCGGCCGCGCGCCCGGGCGCCACGTGGTCGACCGTCGTGTCCAGCGCGGCCAGCATCTCCTCCCGGTCGGTGACCAGGACCGCGTCCCCGACCACGACGACGCTGCGGTAGTTGATGGAGTGGTGGAAGCCCGACCGGGCCATGACCAGCCCGTCGATCAGCGTGACCGACAACGAGATGGGCCAGGGGGTGTCGGCGCTGAGTCCCAGTCGGCTGCCCGACGAGGCGTGCACGTAGACGTGGTCGTCGATCCGCGCCTGCAGGCTCGGGATGACGATCGGGTGGCCGTCGTGCACGTAGGCAATGTGGCAGAACGGCGTGGCGTCCAGGATGGCGTGCACCGACTCGGTGTCGTACCGGCCACGCTTGTTGGTGTCGCGGCGCACCCGGACCCTGTCCGACGCCGGTTCGCCACGGCCATCCGCGGCCGGCGACCACCGGCGGTCGGCGCTGCGCAAGGGAGGAGGGATGTCGCTCATGGGGGACAGGATCACCCAGCCTCCGACGGCCACTTCTGTGCCAATCGGCCAGTTCGTCGCACCCACCGGACGGGTTGTGGCGGAACCGGAGCCACGTTCTACACTCTCGGTGCTGCCCGGCCCCGCTGGATGGTTCCCCCCGTGCCCTCCAGGTCCGTGAGGCCGGGCAGCGACTCGTCCGCCGGCGTCCCGACAGGCGATCGTGCAGCCCCGCGCCGAGGACGTCACCGGCGGGGGTGGTGGTTCGGCTGTGGCCCGATCACGCGGTAACGTGGTCGCGTGCGTGACGTGACGACAGACACCCACGCCAGCGACGAGGCAGGGGGAACACCCTCGACCGAGACGCCGGACATCGACAGACAAGCTTCCAGCACGGCAGCCAAGGCCGGTGGCACGGGCAGGTCCCGCGCCGACTGGCACGACACCATGACGGTGGAGGGTGGCGGCAGGCGTTGGGGCTGGCTGCTCGGACTGGTCGGCTCGACAGCGGTTCTCGCGGTTGCTGGGGTGCTGATGGCCATCAACCTTCCCGGGGGGACCACCCTTGCCGGGACGTCGGTGGCGTCCGTCGACGACGCCCCGTCCGCGCTGCAGCAGGCCGCTGGCTCCCTGACCACCCTCCCCGTCAGGTTCTCCACCGAGGCGGGAACCGAGCTGGTGCGAACCGGCGGTGACCTCGGGTTGACCATCGACGTGCGCGGGACGATCAGCCCCATCGAGCAGGGCCTCCCGTCGATCTCCGCGTGGCTGCGCCGGCTGCCCTCCGGCCCCCTGGCCGCACCCCTGCAGCTGGAGCCCTACGACGGCGAGGTCCTCACCGAGGTCGCCGCCGGGGTGAGCACCGAACCGGTCAACGCCGACCTCGACGTCCGCCCCTCCGGCATCGACACCACCCCGGGCGTCGATGGGCTCGACGTGACCAGCGAGGACGTCCGGCAGGCACTCGATGCGGCGCTGGACACCATCGACACCGCCGACCCCGCGGCGTGGCCCGAGACCCTCGAGGTCCCCGTGTCGGGCTCGGCCGTGCCGCCGCCGGTGACCCAGGCCGACATCGACGCCGTCGACGAGGTCGTGGCCCGGCTGGAGTCCGCCGAGGTCGTCGTGACGGGCGAGGTCATCCTGCCCGCCGACCCCGAGGCCGACGAGGACGAGGCCGCGGCCGAGGAACGCCGCGGTCCCCAGTCCATCACCCTCAGCCGCAGCGAGCTGCGCCAGCTCGTCGACGTCGCGGTCGACGCCGACGCCCCCGAGGGCGAACGGCTGCGCCTCGTGCCCGACCCCGACAGCACCCCCGGCCGGCTCGTCGCGCTGATGGACCTGGCGCGCGTGGCCCCCGACGTGACCGCCCACGTCGAGAACCGTTCGCCGACCCCGACCCGCGACGAGGACCCGACCGACTTGTCGGACATCACCGGTGACCTCGTCCTCGACGAGGTCGAACCCGGCTTCGAACCCGACCGGCAGGCCACCCTCGCCCAGGTCATCGACGCCGCCCTCGCCGGCGGCGGCGAGGTCGAGATCGTCGGCGACACCGACGCCGAGGTCAGCCTTGCCGACATGGGGATCGTCGAACCCGTCTCGACCTTCACCAGCTACTACACCGCCGGCCAGTCGCGGGTGCAGAACATCCGTCGAATCGCCGAGATCGTCGACGGCGTCATCGTGCCCGCTGGCGAGTCCTTCGAGGTCAACCACTTCGTCGGCCGGCGCACCGTCGACAACGGGTTCACCGTCGGCGGCGCGATCCTCGACGGCGAGCTGGTCAGCGACATCGGTGGCGGCGTCAGCCAGTTCGCGACGACCTTCTTCAACGCCGCGTGGTTCGCCGGGGTCGAGCTGGTCGACTTCAAGGCGCACAGCTTCTACTTCCCCCGCTACCCCCCGGGGCGCGAGGCGACGATCAACTACCCCAACGTCAACCTCGAGATCCGCAACGACACGCCCTACGACATCCTTATCGACACCGACAGCAACGAGACGTCGGTCACGGTGACGTTCTGGTCGACGCCCTACTGGGACGTGCAGACGATCATGGGCCCCTGCGGCTGCGGCGGATCGTTCCGGATCACCAACCAGCGCATCCTGACCGCGCCCGGTGGCCAGCCGGTGACCGAGGAGTACACCACCGTCTACTCCGTGCCCCGGTAGGCCGACTCCGACCCACCGAGGAGCCGAGCGCGTCCTTGTCCCCGAGCGGGCAGGAGCGCATGCTCGACCCATGGTGCTGATGAGCGGATGCGGCGCCATCGTCCTCCTGGCGCTGGCGGCGGGGGTCCGCTGGCGCGCGGTGGAGTACCGGGCTGGATGGTACGCCGCCCCCATGCCTGCCCGCCGGCTCCGGGCAGGCGTCCCCATCGCCCGACGGATCTTCCGCGAGGCGGCGCTGATGGTCCTGGCCGGGGCGCTGGTCGGGCTGCTCCTGATCGGCCCGGCGGCCCGGCTGGTGATGCGGGCGCTGGCCGTGCTGGCCGGGCCCGACGGAAGCGGTCGCCCCATCGAGACCGGCACCGAGATGGGGACCATCACCGTCGAGGGCACGCTGGTCGTCGTCGTGTTCGGCGGGCTGGTGGCCGGGTTGCTGCTCGCCCTGGTTCATGCCCTCCTCCGTCGGCTGCTGCCCGACGGCTGGCGGGGCGGCGCGCTGGTCGGCGCTGCGGTCCTCGTCGTCGTCGGGCCGCTGGTCGACCCGTTGCGTCCCGACAACCCGGTGTTCGCGACCGTCGGACATGCCGGGGTCGCCGTGGCCCTGTTCGTCGCCATCGCGGTCATCTCGGGCGCCGTCCTGGCCGTCGTGCACGCGCGGTTGTCGCAGGCCGTCCCCCTGCCGGCGATGCGACCCGTCCGGGCGTGGCTGCCGTACGTCCCGCTGGCGATGCTGGTCCTGCCGGACCTGCTGCTCCTGACCGAGCTGCTGACGGCCAGCGGACTCGGGGTCGTCCTGCGTCGTCGCGGCGTGATCCCGCTGCAGGAGGGGACCAGGCGCACCCTCAGGCTCGCCGGCCTGGCCCTGGTCGCCGGCATCGTCACGTGGAAGGCCCCCGGGTTCGCGCTCGCGGTCGGCCACATCCTCGGCGCGTGACCCCCGCCGCCCGGTGACAGCTGGTCAGCCGCCGGTCTCGATCGGCAGCAACGGCAGGATCTGGCTGACCAGGCGCTCGGCGCCGGAGCGGGTCAGGTGGATGCCGTCTCCCAGGCGCATCTGGCTGAGCGATCCGTCACCGGCCGGCAGGTAGTCGGCGTACCGCCCGTCCTCCGCCGCGAAGACCCGCCGCGCGTCGACGAAGGACACGTAGGCCCGCTCGGCGGCCTCGGACTGGTACAGGCCGGACAGGTACTCCATGCGCTCGTCGAACTCGGTGTCGCGCATCACCGGCTGGCCGATCCAGATGACCGCCCGGCCGTCGACGGTCAGCTGGTCCATCAGCCCGCCGATGCGCGACCGGTAGATCGCTTCCCACTCGTCGGTGCCGAGCTGCCGGAACTGGCCGTCGTCGTCGATCACGTCCTGGCCGTCGTTGGCGCCCACCATGACGACCCAGATGTCGGGGTCCTCCTCCGCCATCAGCTGCGCCGCACGGGCCGGCCAGTCGTAGAAGTCCGGACGGGACAGGCCGGAGGAGTAGGTGAAGTCGTGGAACGCCTCGCCGGGCACCCCCGGCCGTCCCAGCCGCTGGATCAGCGTGGGACCGATCTGCTCGGTCAGCGAGTCGCCGATCACGCCGACGACCAGCGGCTCGGCCTCGGTGAACGGGCCCTCCAGTCGGCCGCTCAGGGTCGGCTGGTCCTCCAGGGACTCGCCGGCCTCGGGGATGGCGACGGCGTTCCCCAGCGCCGTGTCGATCGCCTCGCGACCGGCCAGCGCGGCGGCCGCACCCAGGGCGTCCCCGGCCTGGGCCTCGGCCTGCGCACCGGCGGCCGCGATGGAGGTCCCGGTGCCGCCGCCCGTGCCCGCGTCGGCGTCGCGGCCCAGCCGCTCGGCCAGCAGCTGGCGGGGCTGGTCCAGCCCCAGCAGGCCGCTGATCTGCTCGAACGGCCAGACCAGCACCTGGGAGATGTCGCGCTTGAGGCTCGGGGGCTGCCGGTCGGCGGCCTCCGTCAGCGCCGTCACGTTCAGCAGCCCACCGAGGAGGAGGGCGATGATGATGACCAGCAGCGCACGGCCGGCCGCCATCGTCCGACGCGCAGGGTCACCGACCTCGCGCGCGTAGCTGCGGGGCAGCCGTGGGAGCGACCGGCGTTGCCGGCCGGGCTGGGCGGTGGTCCCGGCTGCCATGTTGGCCCCGACCGTACGGCCCTGTCCGCCGACCGCCAAGCAGCGGCGACGGGCCGCCCGCGCCCGACGGCCCGGACGGCCCCAGCCGACCGGTCAGCGCAGGAACGACGAGAGCGTCTGGGCCACCAGCTGGGACGAGACGTCGAAGGGGGCGCGCTGCTGGTAGGACAGCAGCCGGGGTGCCGGCTCGCCTGCGAGGTCGCTGACCCTGGCGCCCGGCAGCATCGGCAGCTCGACACGGCCGCTGACGACCTGCACCTCGGCGTTGGTGGGGACGTGGATGTAGTTCTCGGTGTTGGCGTCGGAGACCCGGACAGCCAGCCGGTGGCCGGGCTCGAGGACCCAGTCGGTCGGCCACATGCGGATGACCTCCTCGCCCTCGGTGTCGACCATGCCGGCGCCGCGGGTGATCATCGTGGCTCGGCCGGCGCCGTCGACGTCGTAGAGGTTCACCACGACGTTGGCGCGGGGCAGCGTCGGGTCGATCAGCATCGTGGCGACGGGGATGCCGGCCAGCTGCGTCCGGGTGGTGACCGGCTGGCCGAAGGTCCAGACGCCATCGGTCAGCGACCCGGTGGACACGAGACCGCCGGCGCCCAGGCCGGAGTCGTTGGAGCCGCGGCCGGTGCCGTTGTCGACGTACACGCCGCCGCGCAGGGCCATGTCGGTCCGGATCGTGTCGGCGGCCGGCAGGCTGTCCTCGCTGCGCCAGGTGCCGTCGGAGGTCTGGGCGGCCACGGCGTAGTCGGGGTAGTCCGGCAGCTCGGCCAGCGGCGTGCCCTTGACGTGGCGCTCCAGGAACGCGGTGGTCTCGGCGAACCAGGAGTCGCGGCCCATCGCGAACGTGCAGTCCTCGGTGTACTGGTCGCAGGTGCCGATGGTGTCGTTGCCGCGGACGTGGTCCCACCACCCGATCCACAGGTGCTTGGGGCCCTCCAGCGCGTTGAACAGGTCCAGTGCCCCGCCGCCGATGTTGGTGGCGTTGTCGAGGTACCCAGCGGTGATGAACGTCGGGATCGTGGCGCCCTTCGCCCGCTCGGGGAAGTCGCGGATCGTCCAGAACGGGATGGTCTCGTCGTCGCGGAAGTGGTTGACCTCGTCCGGCGAGCAGTAGGCGGTGTGGGTCAGCGCGTTGAGGGCGTACTCGGGGTCGCTGGAGGTCGACATGTTCGCCTCGCCGCTCACCCGGTACGTCGCGGGGTAGGCGAGGGACTGCAGCAGGCGGACCCGGTCGTTGTGGGTGGCGCGGTACCGGTCGGGTCCGATCGCCTGGGCGATGACGGCGTCCAGGCCCCGCGGGCGGTTGGCGAGCGCGGCGGCGCCGGTGTTGGCGTCGTAGGACTTGCCGTACATCGCGATGCCGTCGGCCCACGGCTGGTCGTCGACCCACTCGACCGCGGTGACGATGTCGGTCTGCTCGCCGAGGCCCAGGATGTCCAGGCAGCCGGTCGAGCCGGACGTGCCGCGGGTGTGGACCTGCACCACCGACCAGCCGTTGGCGAACAGCCCCTGGCCGTCGTAGGTGCCGTAGTAGAAGTCGGTGAACCGCTTGGACCAGTCGGTGCCGCCCTCGTCACCCAGGTACGGGCTGACGATCAGCAGGACGGGCCGCGGACCGGCCTCGGCCGGCATGTCCGCCGGGTGCAGCACGTCGGTCAGCAGCGTGATGCCGTCGGGGGTCTCGATCGTGGTCTGCGTCCACACCGGCTCCGCGACGGCAGCCGCCGCGGGCGTGGGCTGCAACCCGGCCAGGGCCAGGGCGAGCGCCAGCACGACGGTCACGAGGCCGGCGACGGCAGGACGGATGGACGACGACATCAGGGCAAGCTCCTCGGGACGACGGGGGTCGTCCGGGGAGTTCGCCGTCGGCGGGTCGTTCTCCTGCCCGCTGGCCGATCAGCTCTTGGGTGCCTCGACGTGGGTCAGCGGGATGCCGTGGGCACGTTCGACGCGATGCGGCAGGTCCATCGCGATCCACTTCGACGGGCCGGCCGGCAACGTCGACAGGATGATCTCGTCGAACGTGTCGTGGCTGTTGGCCCGGATCACGTCGCCGATGGCGTCGTTGGGGCGGGAGCTCCCGAGCTCACCGGTGACCTCCTTGACGCCGAGCTCGCCGAAGCGTCGCATGGACTCCTTCAGCCGCCGGTGGGCGTCGATGGTGGCCTCCTCCTCGTCGTGCACGTGGAAGCCGTCAGGTGCGGCGGACGTGGGCACGAGGACGTGGAACCGTGCCTCGGGATCCTCCGCACGTTCGCGCAGGACATCCAGCAGGTGCTCACCCCCCAGCGTCAGGTTCGCGACGACGAGATACCTGGGCATGGCGACCACCTCTTCGGTTGTGTGCTCCTGGGTCAACCGTACGCCGCTCGTGCACTCGTGAAAAGGGCGATGGGCGTCGCGGATCGCGCGGGCCTAGGCTGACGCCATGCTGCGCCGCACCGTCTACACCGAGGACCACGACGCCTTCCGTGACGTGGCACGGACGTTCGTCGACCGCCACGTCATGGACCGGATGGAGGAGTTCGCCGCCGACCATGCGCTGGCGCGGGACGTGTGGCTGGAGGCCGGCAAGCAGGGGCTCCTCGGCCTGGAGGTCCCCGAACGGTTCGGCGGGGGAGGGGCCGACGACTGGCGCTTCGCCGCCGTGCTCAGCGAGGAGCTGGCCCGGGCCTCCATCGCCTGCGCGTCCATGCTGTCGATCCACTTCGACATCTGCGCGCCGTACCTGGTCGAGCTGACCACGGAGGAGCAGAAGGCCCGCTGGCTGCCGGGGTTCTGCACCGGCGAGCTGGTCACCGCCATCGCCATGACCGAACCCGGCGGCGGCAGCGACCTCGCGGCGCTGCGGACCACCGCGGTCCGCGACGGCGACGAGTGGGTCATCAACGGGTCGAAGACCTTCATCACCAACGGGCGGACCGCCGACCTCGTGATCGTGGCCTGCCGCACCGACCCCGACGCCTCGTCCTCGCGTGGGATCAGCCTGATCGTGGTCCCCAAGGACACCCCCGGCTTCGCGCCCGGCCGGATGCTGGAGAAGGTCGGCCAGCACGAGGCCGACACCGCCGAGCTGTCGTTCAGCGACTGCCGGGTCCCCGTGGACAACCTGATCGGGGAGGAGGGTCGCGGCTTCGTGCACATGATGGAGCGGCTGCCGCAGGAACGGGTCGGGGCGGCGGTGCAGAACCTGTCCCACGCCCGCTGGATCCTCGAGGAGACCATCGCCTACGCCAAGGAGCGCGAGGCCTTCGGCCAGCCGATCGGGCGGTTCCAGCACAACGCCTTCCTGCTGGCCGAGCTGGTCACCAGGGCCGAGGTGACCCAGGCGTTCGTCGACCAGTGCATCGCCGCCCACGCCGAGGGCCAGCTGACGTCGGTCGACGCGGCGAAGGCCAAGTGGTGGACCGCCGACGTGCAGAACGAGATCCTCGACGCCTGCGTCCAGCTGCACGGCGGCTACGGGTTCATGGCCGAGTACCGCGCCGCCCGCGCGTGGGCCGACGCCCGCGTCACCCGCATCTGGGCCGGCTCCAACGAGATCATGAAGCTGCTGATCAGCCGAGACCTCGGGTTCTGATGGGTGACAAGACACGTTCGCCCCGCGGCGGGAGCTGATCCGGGACTAGGCTGCGCAGGCAGTCGGCGCGTCGGCGCGTCGGCCCGTTCCAGGGAGGGTCACGTGCGCGGTCGTGTCGTGGGTTCTGTGGTGGTGCTGCTCGGGGCGATGCTCGCGGGCGCACCGCCCGTGGTGGGTCAGGCGAGCTTCCCAGCGGACACGCTGGCCATCGTCAAGACCGAGGAGACGCCACCGAACGTCGAGATCGCCATCGCGCTGAGCCAGGCAACGCCGCTGCCAGCCGTCCGGACCATCGTCGTGGGCCGCAACGACGAGTTCGCCGACTCGTTGGCCTCCGGGGTCCTGCAGGCCGACAAGCCGCTGCTGCTCGTCCCCGGCCAGGGGGCGGTCCCCGACGACCTGCGGGCCGAGATCGATCGGCTGGCCCCGGAGCGGGCGATCCTGCTCGGCGGCACCGCGGCGATCGCCCCCGAGGTGGAGGCGGAGCTGGCCGCCATGGGCCTGGCCACCGAACGCCGCGCCGGCGGGTCCCGCTTCGAGACGGCCATCGCCATCGCCGCGCAGGACGCCCCCGACGCCGACACGATCATCCTGGCGAGGGCCTTCGCGGCGCCCGGGGCCACCGACCCGACGCAGGCGTTCGCCGACACCCTGGCCGCGGCCGGCATGTCAGCGGACTCGGGCTGGCCGGTCCTGCTGACCGAGACCGACCGCCTGACCGCCCCGACCCGCGACTACCTGGCCACCTCCGGTGCGACCCGCGTGGAGATCATCGGTGGGACCGCAGCCATCGGCCAGGCCGTGGAGGACGAGCTCGTCGGGATGGGCATGACCGTGGAGCGGCTGGCCGGTCCCAGCCGGGCGGCCACCGCTGTCGCCATCGCCGACAAGCGGGGGTCGGCCACTGCCGACGACGCCGCGCAGGTGATCCTCGTGCAGGGCCAGGAGCAGACCGCATGGGCCGGCGGGTACGCCGCCGCCGCACACTCGGCGCTGTTCGACGCCCCGATCGTGCTGGCGTCGACCGACAGCCTGCCGCAGGAGACCATCGACTTCCTCAGCAGCAACGGCGCCCGGTGGGCGCAGGAGGGGACCGGGGTCAGGCTGACCTGCGTCACCGTCCCGTCGTTGTGCGAGGAGGCACGCCTTGCGCTGGGCCTGCCGCCCAGCACCGGCCTGTTGGCCGACCCCCCAGCCGGCTCCGAGGTCGCCGCCGGGCAGCCCATCGTCGTGACGATTCCCGGCGCCCAGCCCTCCTCGTTGCGGGTGTCCGGCACGTGCATGGGAGAGGCGACGAGCTCGGTCCAGCCGCTTCACGGATCGAGGGTGACCCTCTCGCCCACGATCGGGACCCCGGAGGGACCGTGCACCTTCGACCTGCGATGGACACCCCCGGGGGAACCGACTCGGGAGGACTCGTTGGGCTTCGTGATCGCCGGCCCGGCCAGGATCGAGCTCCTCTCCACCGATCCCGATGGGAACGGCGTCGGGGGGAACTCGCCTTCCGTCAGCGCCGACGGATCAGTGGTCGCATTCGTCAGCGACGGTGGGATCCTGCCCTCCGTGCCGTCGGGGCCCGTGCACACCTGGGCGGTCGTGGATGGTGTGCCACAGCTGGTCGACGTCGCCCCGGACGGGACACCGGGCGACGCGGCCACCACCGAGTTCCACGACGGTCCGGTCGTTGCCGGTGGCGGCAGACACGTCGCGTTCGTGTCGAGGGACGGCGGGTTGGCCACGTCCGAGCCCACGGCCAGCGGGTCCGGCCCGTTCGGCTACGTCCGCGATCTCGACGCCGGGACCACCGTTCTGGCGGCCGTGGACACGCGGGGAAACCCGGTCGGTCCCCGGGGGCTGGACATCAGCCACGACGGCGATGTCGTCACCTACGAGGGCTTCGGCTGGGTCGGTGACGTCCGCGACTCCTTCATGTTCGTCCATGACCTGTCGACCGGGACGGTCGCGTGGGTCGCCGACGCCGACGGCAGTCCCGTCCCGGGCAACAACGGCGGCGACACGCCCGCCATCTCGGCCGACGGAAGGTGGGTGGCGTTCACCCATGACCTGCCGCTCCTCCCCGAGGACGACAACACCGGCCACGACACCTACGTCTTCGACACCCTCGCGGGGACGCTGGAGGTCGTGAGCGTCACTCCAGATGGCACCACCGGCAACACGACGGCCACCAACGGCGAGGACATCCGCGGCATCAGCGGGGACGGCCGATGGGTGGCCTTCTCCAGCCACTCCACCGACTTGATTCCGGGAGAGGTGGTCCGCGAGAACGCGATGTACCTGCGTGACCGCCAGGAAGGGACGACGATCCTGCTCAGCCGACGGCTGGACGGTTCGCCCGTCACGGATCAGCAGTCGTTCGGTGACCCCCGGATGTCCGACAACGGGGCATGGGTGGCCTTCCGAGGCAGCGAGGACCTGGTCAACCATCGGGCGACGGGATGTGGGGTGTACCGCTACTCCCTCACGACGGGTGAGATGGAGCGCGCGGACCTGGGAGAAGTCGAGCCCGGAGCGTCCAACTGCTCGATCGGCCTCGACGTGACCGACGATGGCGACGTGGTCTTCGACGAGATCGCCAGCCACCACCCCCACGCCGACCCCGACGCGTACGCCGAGGTGTACCGGTGGAACGGATCGTGACCGCTCAGAACTGGAAGTAGATGAACGGGGCGACGCCGACCGGGCCGAGCGTCTCGATCACCAGCAGCGCGCCGGCAAGCGCGACCCCCTGGGCGACCGCCGGCACGCGGGAGAACACGGCCTGCAGGCGGGCCCCTGTGCCCTCGGGCAGGAACTGCACGGCCAGGGCGCCGGCGATCACGAGCGGCAGCCACCAGAAGGGCACCGACGGGTCCAACGCCGCCGGGGTGGTCCAGCCGGTCACCAGCCGCCCGAGGATGGTTCCCGCCGCGGTGAACGTCTCGGCCCGGAAGAACACCCAGGCCAGGCACACCACGTGGAAGGTGATCAGGCCGCGCAGCAGGCGCGTGCGGAACCCCTGCGGGTCCCGGCCGCCCACGAGCACGCCCTGTCGTTCCACGGCCTGCCACACACCGTGGATGCCACCCCAGATGACGAAGTTCCAGGCGGCCCCGTGCCACAGGCCGCCCAGCAGCATCGTCAGCATCAGGTTGACCTTCGTCCGCCGCTCGGTCCCCCGTGATCCCCCCAGCGGGATGTAGAGGTAGTCGCGCAGCCAGCGGGACAACGTCATGTGCCAGCGCCGCCAGAAGTCCTGCAGGGTCACCGCGATGTAGGGCCGGTCGAAGTTGTCGGGGAACCGGAAGCCCATCAGCAGGGCCACCCCGATGGCGATGTCGGTGTAGCCGGAGAAGTCGGCGTAGATCTGCACCGCGTAGCCGTAGATCGCCAGCCCCACCTCCAGGGCGTTGAAGCGTTCGGGGTTGGCGAACACCCGGTCGACCAGCTCGGTGGCCAGCAGGTTGGCGACGACGACCTTCTTGAACATCCCGGCCGTGATCAGCCCGAACGCACGGGCGGCGTCGACCGACCGCGGATCCTGCCGCTGGCGCATCTGCGGCAGCAGCTCGCTGGCACGCACGATCGGCCCGGCCACCAGCTGCGGGAAGAACGACAGGTACATCGCGAAGTCCAGCAGCGGCACGGCGTCGGTGTCGCCACGGTGCACGTCCACCACGTAGCTGATGGCCTGGAAGGTGAAGAACGACACCCCGACGGGCAGCACGATCTGCAGCAGGGGAGGGGCGACCGTCACGCCGATGGAGGCCAGCGAGTTGGTGACCGACGTCACGAAGAAGCCGTAGTACTTGAAGAACCCGAGCACGCCGAGGTCGGCGATCACCGTCAGGGCCAGCACCAGCGACCGTGCCCGCCCGACCGACAGGCGGGACACCGCCGTCGCCCCGAAGTGGTTGACCAGCGTCACCCCCGCCAGCAGCAGGCAGAAGCGCGGGTTCCACCAGCCGTAGAAGACATACGACGCGACCAGCACGAAGGACTTCCACTCGCCGCGCCGGGGCATCAAGAGCCATGATCCGGTCAGCACGACGACGAAGAAGACCGCGAAGTCGATCGTCGGGAACAGCACCTGCGGGCAGCGTAGGCGAGCGCGCCGGATCCGACGGGCAGGCCGGTCCTGCGGAGCGCCAGCGGGTGTTGTCCACTAGGATCCCGCGGACATGCCAGACCGATCAGCCAGCACCGCCGGGGACCCGTTGGGCGCATGGATGCGCGGACTCTCGGCCCTGTACCCGCCCGCCGACGCCGAGGGATGGGACCAGGTCGGCCTGCACGTCGGCGACCCGACCCGCGACACGGTCACCGGCGTCCTCGTGGCCCTCGACGTCACCGAGGCGGTGCTCGACGAGGCCAACGAGCTCGGCGCGGACCTGCTGGTCGTCCACCACCCGCTGCTGTTCTCCCCGCTTCGGCGCCTGACGCCCGAGACCGCATCAGGACGGCTGGCCCTTCGTGCGGCGCGACAGGGCTGCGCGATCCTGGCCGCCCACACCAACGTCGACAAGGCCGCCGACGGCACGTCCCACCCTGCGGCGGAGGTCCTGGGCCTCGTCGATCGCCGCCCGCTGCAGCCCCTGCCGACCTCGGGACGGGCGAAGGTGATCACGTTCGTCCCCGCAGCACACACCGACGTCGTCATCGACGCGATGGCCGCCGCGGGGGCGGGGAACATCGGTGACTACACCGGCTGTGCGTTCACCACGACCGGTTCGGGCCGGTTCAGGCCCGGTGAGGCCGCCACCCCCCACATCGGCACGCCGGGCGAGACCGAACACGTCAGCGAGGACCGCGTCGAGATGGAGGCACCTCGCGACCGGGTCCCCCACGTGCTCGCGGCGCTGCGACAGGCCCATCCCTACGAGGAGGTCGCCGTCGACGTCGTGCCCCTGCTGGACGTGGGTCCATCCACGGCGTCCCGCGGCCTCGGGCTGGTCGGCCGGTTGCCCGAACCACGTTCGCTCGCCGAGATCGCCTCCGCGCTGGCCCACGGACTTCCCTCTCGGCACCTGCGGCTCGCCGCCGTCGACGACGACCCCGACCGCGAGGTGACGGACGTCGCCATCTGCGGCGGCGCCGGCGACAGCCTCATCGGGTCGCTCATCGGTGCCGACGGCCGCCCCACCGTCGACCTGTTCGTCACCGGGGACCTCAAGCACCACCCGACGCTCGACGCCCTGACCATGGGGTTGTCGTTGATCGACGCCGGCCACTTCGCCACCGAGAACCCGGCGATGGACGACGTTGCCACCCACCTGCGTGCGCAGGCTGCGACCATGGGGCTGACGGCACCCGTGCACCGCTCGACGCGCGCCACCGACCCCTGGACCGACTGGAACCGCACCACATGAAGGCCACCCCCCAGCAGCAGCACGACCTGCTCCTCCTCGCCGACACCGACGAGGAGATCCGCCTGCTGCGCCACAAGCGCGCCAACCTGGAGGAGCAGAAGGTCCTCGAGCAGCACGAGGAGACCCTGGTGAAGGTCGTCGACGAGCTGGTCGAGGCCACGAAGACGCAGGACAACCTGACCGCCCAGTCAAGCCGCCACGAGCGCGAGATCGAGACCGTCGACGCCCGCCGCAAGTCCTCGGAGGCCAACGTCTACTCGGGCCGGATCACCAGCGAGAAGGAGCTCGGCGCACTCCGCGAGGAGATCCGCTCCCTGCAGCACCGCAAGTCCGACCTGGAGGACTCGCTGCTGGAGATCATGGAGCAGCTTGAGGAGAGCAGCTCGCTGGTCGACGAGCTGACCGCACGGCGTGGTGAGCTCAAGGCGCAGATCGCCGACCTCGAGAACCGACGTGACCACGCAGCCACCGACATCGACGCCGAGATCGAGAAGCTCGAGGCGCGGCGTGCCGAGGAGGCCAGCGGCATCGACGACGAGGTCCTCGCCGTCTACGACGGGCTCCGCGCGAAGCGGAAGGGCCGCGTCGTCGCCAAGCTCGAGGGCAAGACCTGCAAGGGCTGCTACATGGAGCTGACGGCGATCGAGCTGGAGGACATCAAGGAAGCCGCCGCCGACAGCCTGGCCTACTGCCAGCAGTGCGGCAGCATCGTGGTTGTCAGCTGAACCCAGTCCGGTCAGTCTCTGGGGCATGACATCCGGAACGCTGGTCCTGATGGGGTCGGGGGAGACCACCCCGACGATGGTCACCACCCATCAGAAGATCTTCGCCACCACCGCCGAACGACGCGGCGGTGGCGTCGACGCGGTCCTGCTCGACACGCCGTACGGCTTCCAGGAGAACGCCGCGGAGATCAGCGACAAGGCCAAGCACTACTTCGCCCACCACGTGGGCCGTGACGTGAAGGTGGTCCGCGCCGGTCGCCTCGACCGGACCGACGCCCTCGCGGTCGAGTCGACGCTCGACACGGTGCGCCGGGCCGACTGGCTGTTCTCTGGACCGGGCAGCCCCACCTACGCCATCGGCCAGTGGTCGACGGCGGGGTTCGCCGACGCCTTCGCGGCGATCGTCGACGGCGGCGGCACGGTCGTGTTCGCCAGCGCCGCAGCCGTCACCACCGGCACCCGGACCATCCCCGTCTACGAGATCTACAAGGCGGGGGTCGTCCCGTCGTGGGCTCCCGGCCTCGGGGTCGTCGAGCAGGTCCTCGGCTGGCGCTGCGTGGTCGTCCCGCACTTCGACAACGCCGAGGGCGGCACCCACGACACCCGCTACTGCTACCTCGGGCAGCGCCGGCTGGAGCTGCTGGAGGCCGACCTGGAGGATGACGAGTGGGTGCTCGGCATCGACGAGCACACCGCGGCCATCCTCGACCTCGACGCGGGGACGATGCGGGTCGAGGGTCGAGGCGGCGTGCACGTGCGCCGCGACGGGCAGCCGGTGGCCAGCTGGATGTCAGGCGACACGGTCGCCCTGGACCAGGTGGGCTCCGGCAGCGCCAGCGGCACCGTCACCCCGGACGACCTGCCCGCGCCCGGCGTCGACGGCGTCGAAGCCGGCCCGACACCGATGGACGAGCAGGTCGCCGCGCTGGACCGGGCGTTCGACACCGCCCTGGACGAGCACGACGCCGACGGGGCGACCCGGGCGGCCCTCGACCTCGAGGAGCTCATCAGGGCCTGGGCCGCCGACACCCAGGAGTCCGACGAGCACGACCGGGCGGTCCGGACCCTTCGCGGCATGCTGACCCGCCTGGGACGGCTCGCCGGCGAGGCCATGCACGACCACCGGGAGCTGGTCCGGCCGCACATCGAGACGCTCCTGCATGTCCGCGACGACGCCCGGAGCCGCAAGGCGTTCGAGGTTGCCGACCACATCCGGGTGCACATGGACGCCGACGGGGTGCGAGTGCGCGACACGCGCGAGGGCACCGAATGGGACTGGGACGAACCCGACCTGCCACCCCCCGGCGAGTAGGCGGGACGAGCGTGGTCAGTCGGTCGGGACGACCAGTCGAGAGGTGTAGATCCGGCGTCCGCCCACCAGCAGGATCTCCAGCACCTCGCCTTGGCTTCCGGGGCGCATCAGCGCGGCGGGCAGGCGGTTGATCGCGACGTAGTCCTGCCAGTCGCCGATCGGCCCGTCATCGGTGGCGCTCGTGCGTCGGACCCGGTGGCCCACGACCTCGTAGACCGCCCCCGACTCGGTGCGGTAGATCTCCAGCGTTGCGGTGGTCACGCCGTCGAGTATCCGTCGTCCATGAACGGTGTCCACTGTCCCCGCGGACCTTTGACCCCCGGCGGACACAACCGACATCGTTCTGTAAGGATTCTGCAGGGGAGGTGGGGGTACAGGGATCGGCCGAGGCGGAAGGGAGTCATGGAAACCGGAGTCGTCGTCCTCGCGCTGCTGGTGCTGCTCTTCGGCGTGGTCAGCCGGCCGATCGAACGCAGCATCCTCACCGCCCCGATGGTGTTCACCGCGGCCGGACTGCTGCTCGGCGCCACGGGGTCCGGGCTGATCGAGGTCGACCTCGACGGCGAGGTCGTGTCGATCCTGACCGAGGCCACGCTCGGGCTGGTCCTGTTCAGCGATGCGGCGCGCATCAACCTCGGCCGGTTGCGCGCCGACGCGGCGCTGCCGGCGCGGATGCTCGGCAGCCTGCCGCTCGTCATCCTCCTCGGCGCCGGCGCCGCGGCGCTGCTGCTCCCGGACCTCAGCCTGTTCGAGGCCGCGGTCCTGGCGGCCGTCCTGGCCCCGACCGACGCCGCCCTCGGCCAAGCGGTCGTGACCGACGAGCGGCTGCCCACCCGGGTCCGTCAGACCCTGAACGTGGAGAGCGGCCTGAACGACGGCATCGTCCTGCCGTTCGTGACGATCTTCCTCGGGTTGGCCGGCGCGGAGGAGGGCGTGTCGTCGGTGGGCAGCGCCGCCGGGTTCGTCGGCGCCCAGGTCGGCGGAGGTGTCGGTGTCGGCGTGGTCGTCGGCAGCCTCGGGGCGTGGATGATCGACCGGGCCAGCCAGCGCGGATGGATGACCGGCAGCTTCCAGCAGCTGTCCGCGCTCGCGGTCGCCGTGCTCTGTGTGGTCGGGGCCGAGGGGATCGGTGGCAACGGCTTCATCGCCGCCTTCGTGGGTGGGATGGCGTTCGGGACCCTCGCGCAGCAACACTGCGCCGGCGTGCAGGAGCTGGCCGAGGAGGAGGGCACGCTGCTGACCCTCCTCGTCTTCGCCCTGCTCGGCGCGGCGCTGGTCCCGCAGCAGCTGCAGGCACTCGACCTGTCCACCGCCCTGTACGTGGTCCTCAGCCTGACGGTCGTCCGGATGGTGCCGATCGCCCTGTCGCTGGCGGGTGCGGGCCTCCGACGGGACACCGTGGCGTTCCTCGGCTGGTTCGGCCCCCGCGGGCTGGCGACGGTCCTGTTCGCCCTCCTCGTCGTGGAGCGCGTGGAGGTGGCCGGCCGCGACCGGATCGTGTCGGTCGCGCTGTGGACGGTGCTGGCCAGCATCGTGGCCCACGGCATGTCCGCGGTGCCGCTGGTCGGCGTCTACAGCCGGCGGTTGGCAGCCAGCTCCCCCGACGACCACGCCGACATGCCGGAGATGGCCCCCACGGTGGAGTTCCCGACCCGCGGATGAGGAACCGCCCGGGTGCCCGGTCGCGTTCCGGCCGAACTCAGCGGACCGGTCCCGGATGCGCTGCCAGCGCCTGTGCCTGCGTCATCTCCGTGGGCAGGCCCGGCCCACGGGCCTCGATCGCGGCCAGCCGGATGGGCCACCCGGTGCGATCGGTCAGCACGCCGGACCTGGCCCGGTACCCGGGGATGATCCCGTCGTCGGTGGGCAGGTCGACCAGGTCGTAGTTGCCGTGCTCGCTGATGGTCGTGTCGGCGACCTGCCGCTCGGTGAGCCATGCCACGAAGACCCGGCAGCTCGCCTGCGGCCATCGCACGACCGTGGCCGGTACCGCCCCGTAGGTGGTGATGTGTCCCGCGTGCACGACCAGGTGGTTCTGCAGGGTCGTGGGGAGCAGGAGCACCTCGCCGGCGATGCCCTTGCGGCGGATCTGCGCGGGGTTGGCGTTGGACCCGATCGCCAGCACGGCGATGCGGTCGGTCGTGCTGATCGACGGGGGGACCGGCACCACCGCGTCGGCCGACACCATCACCGGGCCGGAGGGCCACGTGCCGGGGTACACCGCCGGGTCGTCCAGCGGCGCGGGGCCATAGTCCTCGATCAGTCGCACCGGCGACCGAGTGTGCTCCAGCGACGGGTGGCCGTGTCGACCGCACGGCCGATTGGTGCAGCGGCGCGTACGATGCGGGGCGGTCAGGAGGGAGTCGGCCGGACGGCCGCGGCGGGGCAACCCGTCGAGGAAAGTCCGGACTCCACAGGGCAGGACGCCGGGTAACCCCCGGGCGCAGCGATGCGTGGAAAGTGCAGCAGAGAGCAGACCGCCAGCGGCCGCAGGTCCGAGAGGATCCGTGGTGCGGGTAAGGGTGAAAGGGTGCGGTAAGAGCGCACCGGCGTCGGCGGCAACGTCGGCGGCCAGGCATACCCCGTCCGGAGCAAGGCCAAGCAGGTGCGATGAGGCGGCCCGCCGAGCACCGGGTAGGCCGCATCGAGGTCGACGGAGACGTCGGCCCCAGACAGATGGTCGTCCCCGACAGAATCCGGCTTATAGGCTGACTCCCCTCTGGCAAGCGGCTGACCTGCGGAAACGCGGGTCAGCCGCACCCATTCCTGCCTCCTTGGGTCAGATATGGGTCAGGAATCTCCGATGCGGGTCGCGCGGGGCCGACCTTGCAGTCCTACGTGGCCTGGAACACCAAGCTGTCTGACTGGTCATCCTGATCGGTGACCGGTGGATGATGCCGGTTGTGTTCCTGGTCCATCCCGATCACCGCCACGCTGCCTCACCCGTGGAGGGTCAGACTGAGTTCTGCGGGGTCGGTGTGGTCCGGGACGCAAGGACCGGCGACAGGGCTGTGCGCTGCGAGCGCCGATCAGTCAGCCTCCGGCTCGCGTCCCGAACCGGGAGCACTTGCACTGCTGGTACCAGTGAAAGGCTCCGACATGCAGCATGACATCCGCACCGTCCCGGCACCCACCGGGGCGATCGACTGGGCCACCGAAGCCCACCACCTCGCCATCGTCGACCACACCGGCGACCTCGTCGCAGACGCCTCTATCGATCACTCCAGCGTCGGGCTTGACCGGATGGTGGACCGGTTCCGCACCTTGGGTGTGCGCAGGGTCGCGATCGAACGGCCTGACGGGCCGGTCGTCGAGGCGCTGCTCGACGCCGACCTCGAGGTGGTCGTGATCCATCCGCGGCAGCTGAAGAACCTACGGGGCCGCTACGGCAACGCGGGCAACAAGGACGACGCCCTGGACGCCTTCGTCTTGGCCGACACGCTCCGCACCGACACCCGCCGGTTGGTGCCGCTGCAGCGCGACAGCGACGCCACCCGGGCGCTGCGGGCGTTGACCCGGGCACGCAAGGACCTCGTCGAGGCCCGGGTGGCGCTGACCAACCAGCTGCTGGCCAACCTCCAGCTGGTCCTGCCCGGCGCGGTGAAGCTGTTCAGCCGCCTCGACTCGGCCATCGCGATCGCGTTCCTCCGCCGCTTCCCCACCCAGACCCGCGTCGACTGGCTCTCTGAACGCCGGATGGCCACCTGGCTGAAGGCCAACAGCTACTGCGGCAACAAGACCGCCGCCCAGTTCTGCGCCCACCTGGCCGCTGCCCCCCGAGGCATCGGCGGTGCCGAAGCCGACGCACGCGCCACCATCACCCTCGCGCTTGTCGAGGGCATCGAGTCGCTGAACCGCCAGATCACCAGCCTCGAGCGGGACATCCGAGAAGCGCTCGAGCTGCACCCCGACGCGCACATCTTCACCAGCCTCCCCAAGGGCGGCATGGTCCGAGCTGCCACCCTCCTCGCAGAGATCGGTGACGCCCGCGGCCGGTTCCCTACCGACGACGCGCTGGCTGCCCTCGCCGACTGCGCCCCCTCCACCCGCCGATCCGGCAAGCTCCACGCCGTCACCTTCCGCGACGCCTGTGACAAGAAGCTCCGCGACGCGGTCATCAACTTCGCCGACGACAGCCGCAACGCCTCACCCTGGGCTGCTCACATCTACCGCCGCGCCCGCGACAGAGGCTGCAGACACCCCCACGCCGTGCGCATCCTCGCCCGCGCCTGGATCCGCGTCATCTGGCGCATGTGGCAGAACCACACCGCCTACAACCCCGCCCTCCACGGTGGCCACCAACAGCTCGCAGCCGCCGTGGCTTGACACAGGGCTACTCAGTCCACTGGGAGCTGGCACAGTTGAGGTGTGAGGCCACGATCGATCCGGACGAGGCGGTTGCTGACCATGCGGCGGTGCTGGTCCGGCCAGGGCGCGTGGTCCCACATGTCTCGTGAGCCGAACGTCGTCCTCTCCAGTACGGTCGAGCTCGACCGCGCCACTGTCCCCGGAGTTGAAGGTTCGTCGCTGTGACGCTGGTCATCCGTGGGACCGCAGCGTTCCGCAAGCGCGTCCCCGACAGGTCGCCTGCCGGAGGCGAGGCGTTGGGCGCATTGGGAGAGTGGTTCGCCAACGTGCGCCTGTGGCGACCGCATCTGGCGATCTTCGTCCACAGGGAGACCTACCTGCCCGTCCTCGTCGACCTCGCACCAGCCAGCACAGTGATCGTGCGGTTCGCCGAGCAGATGGAGCGCGTGCTGCTCGAGCTCGGCGTTCCCGCAGACGCGGTCGATCGGCATCGGGTGGACCCGACCGATGCGCGGGTCGAGCCGACCAACGACCGCAGCGTCGTCGGCGTCATGAACGAGTACGTGAAGATGCTGGACTGGTGGCGTCACGACGCCGGCCCGATCACCGGCGACACCGCAGTGCGGTTCAGCGTGGAGCTGGCCCAGACCCCGGTCCGAGCGGGCAGCCCGTCAGCGACCTGGCCCGACGAAGCCGTGCATCGGCTGCTGGCGGGCTAGCGGTCGTGCCCCGCCACGTTGTTGACACGAAACGTCGGATGGCCGGAAACATCCCATGCGACATCTCCCCGCTGACGCCCGTCACTCGCACGACGCCTTGCGCACAAACTGAAACCGGGTACGGTAGAACCGTCACAAACGTCATAAACGATTAAACCGTAACGGAGTTCGAATGGCCCGCACCTCCACAACCGAACAAGTCGCAGCGGCGTTGCACGTCAAGCCCGCGACGGTCCGCAAGTACGCGCGGGCCAACAAGCTGCCGTTCGACACCACACCCGGCGGTCACCGACGGTTCGACGTCGAAGAGGCTGTCAGGGCCATCACCGGAGATGATGACGGCGAACCTGCTGGCGGGTGGGAACTTCCCGACCCGGTCCCTTTCGTTCGTGTCCCACCTGCGTCCAGTCGAGTGACGGTGCAGACCGTCCAGGTCTCACCCGCGCCGGCCCGGGTCCTCGACGACGCGGGCGTGCTGGAGGACTGGTCGACAGGCACGAGCGTTGTCTGACTGGTGGGTTACCGCAACGGGGGCGGACCACGAACAGGGCGACCTGCAACGCTCCCTGCCCGTCGTGACCGTGGAGTCCCTGACCATCGACGGCGACCAGGCCCAGATCCGCACACGCGTTGAGCACCTGGACGCAATCATCGTCACGCAGACCTGCGACCTCGAGAACAGCAAGGTCGAGAACATCCTGGTCGCCCGAGTCCTCGCGTGGGAGGACTTCGCGGCAGCCCAGTACGGGGCCGGCAACACGGCCGTCAAAGGCGGCTCGTTCCGCCGAAGCCTCGTGCGCGGCGATGTCCCACCATTGTCGCTGCTCCACCAGCAGGACGAACCGGCCGTCCAGTGGTCGGTCGTGGACTTCCGCGAACTCCACGTCGTGAGCAGAAGCACCCTCGATCGTCACGTCCAGGAGACTGAACCGCGAGCGCGTCTTGTATCGCCGTACAAGGAGCACTTCGCTCAGGCGTTCGCGCGCTTCTACATGCGCGTCGGCCTGCCGCACGACGCCCGTGCGTTCGAGAAGGACGGCGCTGCGGCCGTTGCTGGCCTGGGCTGAGACGGTCGGTGAACGCCGGCGCCTCACCCCAAGTCCTCGCCCTCCGCCGAGGACGTCAACCGTTTGTGGGTGCGCGCAGGAACTACAGTTAGCCGGTCGCTTTGGCGTCCGGATCCTGTCGCCCGCGCAAGGCACCCCCGAGGGCGTGGTCGATCGCGCGTCGGGTCCTGTCGCCGCCCTTGTTCGGGAACAGGTGGGAGTACGTGTCGAGGGTCTCGCTTGCGTTCTTGTGGCCGAGGCGGTTCTGGACGGTTACCACGTCCTCTCCGGCCGCGATGAGGGTGCTCGCGTAGTAGTGACGCAGCATGTGCGGTGTCACGCCCTTCGCTCCGGCACGTTCCGCGGCCCGACGCACGGCATCGCCGATGGAGGACCGCGTGACCGGTCCACCCGTTCGCGAACCGAAGACCAGGTCCACGGTCTCTGTCCTGCGGCGGCCGGAGTCGTCGGCGATCTCGATCTCAAGGTTCAGCGGGCCGAACTCCGCGAGGTGGGCTGCCAGGGCCTCACGTACCGAATTGGGTAGGGGAACGGTCCGGACGCTGGACTCGCGCTTGACGGGCCCGATGTAGGGGAGGTGGCCACGACGCGATGGTGTCAGCAGTTGACGATCGATCGTGATGACCGGATCGATCGCGGGTGCCAGTCCGGCCCGGTCGACGGTCAGTCCCATCGCCTCGCCCTGACGGGCGCCGGTTCCCGCCATCAACAGGACGGCCGCCCGGAACCGGGGCGAGATGCTCTCGGCCACCGCCAAGACCTCCTCGTCGGTGGGCGGGACAACCTTTCCCTTCGTGGACCGGGGAAGCGGCACGTTCTCGCAGGGGGTCTGTCGGATCAGGCGATCACTGACCGCAGCCTTCAGGCACATCGCGACGATCCGGTACCGGCTGGTGGTTGTGCTCGGCCCGAGGCGCTGGGACATGTCGCCGACCCAGGCCACGATCATCGATCGTCGGAGGCCCGTGAGACGGCGTCCGCCGAAGGAGGCCTTCGCATCCTCGACGGCCTGCCTGTAGCTCTCTCTGGTCTGGGCCTTGATGGGGAGGCCCGCGAGCCACGCATCCGCCCACTCGGTGAAGGTGACGCGGCCACCTTGCGGGTCGATCCAGTCGCCGCGCTCCATGTCCGCCAGTTGATTGGCGAGCCACTTCTCAGCGACCGCCTTGCGGTGGAAGTCCTTGCTGCGGCGCTTGCCGTCCGGTCCGTCGTATCGAGCGCGCCACTTGTTGCGGGACTTGTCCTTGTAGACGCTAGCCATCGGTGAGTCCTCGAAGCATGGCCAATGCGGCTTCTCGTCGATCCGGAGACAGTTGGCGGGCAAGCAGCATGAGTTCGTGCCACCAGCGGTCGTCCTCAGGCCCGACGTCCCAGGTCGGGTGCTGCTCGCCATCCGCAGACACCAAGCACCACCGCCAGGGGTGCTCCAGCACGTCCCTTGCCACGTCCTCGGTCATGTTCGGGGCGTGGGGTGCCGCGACGTCCAGATTCGTGGCGAGGCGATCGTTCAACCATGGCGCTGGTGCGATGGAGATCGCGGGCCTGTCCAGGTCCTCGACGTCGATCCCCAGCGCTTCAGCCATCCGTTCGGCACTGTCGCGCTGCGGAGACTTGCGGCCCCGCTCCGCGCCGGCCCACGTGTCCAACGCCACCCCAGCGTTGGCGGCCGCCTCCTTCAGCGTCCACCCCTTGCGGCGCCGCTCGGCCTTGAGCCTCTCCGGCCTTACCATACGACCACACCTCCACCTCGGACGGAATGCTAGCTATCGTAGCACTACGTATCTGACGTGTGGTCAATTCCGGTAGAATTACTAGGAATCATGGTGTACAGTGTCGGTTGACGACGTCCCCGTCCTCAGGAGTCCAACCGCGATGATCGATAACGCCAGTGGGGGTGAGGTCTTGACCGAACCCGAACTCGCCGCCTACCTGGGCGTGGAGCGGGAGACCCTTCGCAAGATGCGATACCGGGGCGAAGCGCCCGCGCACTTCAGGGTGGGGTGCGGCCCCAACGGGTCCGTGCGCTACCGCGCGGCGGGGATCAAGGAGTGGATCGAGGAGCGCGAGGCACGGGCGTCCACCGAGGCCGCCTAACACGCCGAGGTCTGGGCTTCCGGCGGGGTCGGTGCACCTTCTGCCGGACGACGTGCCTCATGGGTCGGGGGGTCGGGGCGGTGCACCATCGGGTGGGCGATGTCCGACCACTACGCCAGCTGCGACACCCCTAGCCTCCTGGCGCCGGGTGTCAGATGGCGGCGCCCGCAGAAGGGTGCGATCGCGGCGCTCATCGCGCATTGGTCGCGGACCGACGACGTGCCGTCGCTGGTCAGCCTGCCCACGGGGACGGGCAAGACCGCCATCGCCATCGCGGCTCCCTACCTGATGGAGGCTCCACCGACGCGCGTGCTCGTCTTGGTCCCATCGGCAGCCCTCCGCGGCCAGATCGCAGCGCAGTTCTCCGACCAGCGCGTCCTCCGCATGGTCGGAGCGCTGCACGAGGACTCGAACCCCGATGTGCTGGCGATGAAGGGGCTGGCCGAGGACTGGGACGACATCCGACGCCATGACGTGGTGGTGGCCCTGCCCAACAGCATCAGCCCGAGCCACTACGTCGACCGGGAGCCGCCGCCGCCCGATCTGTTCGATCTGATCGTGGTCGATGAGGCCCATCACGCGCCAGCCCAGACCTGGCGCGCGGTCCTCGAGCACTTCCATTGGAAGCGAGCGCTCCTCCTGACGGCCACACCCACCCGGCGGGACCGCAAGGCCGTTCCGGGAGACATGATCTACCGCTACCCCCTCAGGCAGGCGCTCGCGGACGGTTCGTTCAACCCGATCGTTCCGCACCTGCTGGACGCACCCCAGCCCTTTGATCCGGTGCGCACCGACGCAGCGATTGCGGACAAGGTGGTCGATCTTGCCGGTGACCCGAACCACCACGCGTCCACCGTGATGATCCGTGGCAGGGGGATCGAACGCCTCCGTGAACTCCGAAAGCTGTATGCAGATCGGGGACTTGATGGCGAGCTCCTCCACAGCCGAATGGGCGCAGCCAAGAGACAGACCGTGCTCGATGGTCTGGCGAGCGGCGCCGTGCGTGTCGTGTTCGTCGACGGGATGCTCGGCGAGGGCTACGACCTCCCGAGCTTGAGGATCGTCGGCTACCACGACAAGCACCGGTCCTTTGAACCGACGGTCCAGATGATCGGCCGACTGGCCCGAACAAGCCCTGAGCATTTCTCGCCGTCGAGCGTGGTGACGGTGCGGGACCATGACGTCTACCCGCACCTTCAGGGAGCCCTGCGGGCGCTCTACGACCATGAGGACGCGGATTGGGCCACCGTCTTGCCTCAGGTCATCGACGACCATGTGGAGCAGGAGCAGCGCAACAGAGCCTTCATCCAAGGCGTGGCCGCGGAGGGATCCGGCACCGTCAACGCCGCCGCGCTGACGCCACTGATGCGCCTGATCGCGTTTCAGATCGCCGATGAGGGATGGGCCCCCTGGTTCGTCGGCGACGGGCAGCACGCTCAGGGCCTGTCTGTCGGTGAACCTTTCGCCGGCGGACTGGTGGTCTACCAAGGAGTCCATCAGACGGCACGACTGTTCGTCCTCGTCACCGAACACCGGGACCAGCCACGGTGGTCCACGGACACCGAGATGGCATCCCGGCGCTTCGAGCTCCACCTCTTGGCCTACCGTCCGGCTTCGGGCGACCACCCTGCACTCCTCCTGCTGAACTCCAACGTGGGGCTGGCTCAGAGAGGCCTTGTTGCGCTCCTGGAGATGCCGGAGGGCAGCCGGCTCGTCGACCACCAACGCTTGAATGCCTACCTCGATCGGCTCCCACGACACTCCGTCTCCGCCGTCGGTGTGCGGACGACGGGGTTGGCCGGTCAGGCCGGGACCGCGTACAGGAACTTCCTGGGATCCGGTGTCGAACAAGGACTCCGGCGGGTTGACGTGTCGGGTGCTGCACTCGGCCACGTCAACCTCCAGTACGACTACGGCGGGCGATCGGCGAGCGGAGGCGCCGCACTCGAGAAGGCCAAGATCTGGGTGACGCGGTACGTGCCGCTCGCTGCCTACGACGAGTGGGTATCCAGCGTGGTCGAGGGACTCCGCGACGTTGCCCCCGCATTGGTGCCGCTCCTACCGACCGTCGAGCGCGGCCGAACGCTGACAGCGTGGCCACAGAGCTCGGTCATATCTGCCGAGGTCGATCCGAGCCTCCTCGGGCAAGGGTGGATCCTCGAATCGGGCGTCGGGATCCCCATCGAGGACGTGCTACTCGTGCCTCGGGACCTCCAGCAAGTGGCTGACACGAACGACGTGTTGCCCATCGATGCGATCGTCGCCGACAGCCCCGAGCCGCCGATCTGGACGGGGCAGATGCATCTCGACGGCACCGTGACCGGTGATGACCTCGACGTGCGGCATGGGCATCAGACGGGTTTGTTCTCGGACCTCCTGACGAACTTCCCACCTACCGCCTACTTCGTGGACGGCACGACCGTCGTCGGCCACACCCTGTACCCGCCGCCGGATGTCCCTCGACCCTTCGATCCGGAGCAGCTGATCGTTCACGACTGGTCGGGCACCAGGATCACAACGGAGACTGCGGCGTCCCTGCCAAAGAGATCGACCGAGGTCTGCGTTCACACGGCGTTCGAACGATGGGCCGACGCGCAGCCGATGCTTGGGATCCACAGGTGGCTCATCTGCAACGACGGCAGCGGGGAGATCGCCGACCACCTGCTGATCGAGGAGGACGCGAACGGCGTGGTGCGGCTCGGACTCTGGCACTCCAAACCCAGCGGCGCAGCCTCTCCAGGGCTCAGGATCGCCGACCTGCAGGTCGTCGTGTCCCAGGCCGCCAGATCACGCTGGCACTTCCGTTCGCCTGGGCTATGGGAGTCCCTGCTCCGCCGGTTGGACGGCCACGAATCGCCTCACGCAACGATCATCCACGGCGACGAGCTGCTCCTCCGCCAGCGCCTGGATCCGTCCGATGGCAGCTGGCCCCAGACTCGCCCGCAGCTCGTGCCAACCATCGGGATCGTGCAGCCCGGGCTCTCCAAACAACAGCTCATCGACGCCGTCAACTCGGGTAGAGGCCAGGCGTTCGTGCAGCTTCTTGCTGTCGCCGAGTTGGCCGCAGAGAGCGTTGATGGAGACCTGCGCATCCTGAACTCCGCGTAGAGCGCCGCCCTACGGGCACCTCCAAGCCCGGCGAAGACACTCGATCGAGTCCGGCCCCGGGGACGGCGTGTCGGCGACGGTTCATACGGTGCTGAGGCGTCGGGGCAGCCCCGACGTTCCGATCCCCAAAATGTCGTTAATAACGACTAGGAGTTGACCGTCTCCAATGACCCCTCGAAAGCAGTCACGGCGCTTCCGCCGACCACGGCTTGCGCCTCGTTCCTCGATGAAGGCCGACATCGCCATCCTCCTGGCGATCGTCCTCATCGCCTTCCTCCTTGGCGTCGGCTTCTGGGCCATCGTGCTCTGGGTCGCCGCCAAGCTGACCGGCGTCACCGCATCGAACGAACAGATCCTCGGTGTCGCACTGGTCGTATCCGTCCTCGCCTCCTCACTGGCGGTACGTCGATGACCGGCCCCACCGCCCAGACCCAGACGCATCGGCCCCAGAGCTGCGGCCCATTCCACCCAGGCGTCGCCCGCCACCGACTGCTCGCCCTCGTGCGAACTCGGGCGTCGCGGTCAGCACCGATACGCCCCCCGGCGCTCGAGCTGCTGCCCCACCGGCCGCGGCCTCGTGACCGGATCGCCATGCGCAAGTACCGGTAGTCAACCGGACGGGGCGTCGTCCCATCGGCGCCCCACACATCCCTTGGAGGTCCATATGGCCGCTCCCACAACGTCCTCGCCACTCACCATCGTCCACGAACCCGGCCACAACGGCCGGCCATGGTCCACCGACGTCCTCATCGAGCCGACCACTCGCCATCACGTCGAGGTGGAGGCCCCGGTGTGGCACGCACGGGACACGGGAGTCAGCATCGAACGGCAGGCTCACCTTGCGCTCGTCGCACTCCTCCGCAGGCTGCGGCCCACCACGATCGCAGACGCGATCAACGGTCTTGTCGGCCACCAGGCGCTCACACCGCTCAAGTCAACCCAGGAAGACGGCAGGCGCTGGCAAGGCCGCATCGGGATGGAGCTGAAGCGCCCTGGGTACCCGGCCGCCGGATTGGTCCGCCAGCTCAGGCTGCAGATGTCCGCCCGAGACGCCATCGGCCCAGACGGAACCCTCCTCTGGGTGTGCGGCACGAGCCCACCGGCCGCGGTGCGCGCAACCGCGGACAACCGGTGCCACGTCATGCGCATCGCTCGCCTCACCGACGCCTTGATGCGTGAGCACGACCCCGCGGACGAGGAGGCTCGGACGCTCGCCGAGCGCGTGGTGCGACTGCTCAGCACGCCGCTCGGGTCACGCGACGCGGACAAGCGTCCACAACCCCTTCCGGCGGTCCCACGCGTGCACCGTCTGGTGCTGCCTGTGGCCCTGGCGGGGCAGTCGGTGCTCGCCACCTCGACGAACCACATCTGCGATCAGCCCTTCTGGATCAACCGCCGCGTCGCCATGGAATTCCTTCGGGTCGCCGCTCCGCTGTTGGACGGACGCGAACGGATCCACCCGGTGGCCGACGTCCTGGCCGCCGCTCACGCGCACGGATTGCTTCGGTCAGCCCCACCCGTGCCAACAGGGGAACCCGTCCTCCTGACGGGGGTCCGGACTCCCGCAGCAGGAGATCAGTGGTTGTGGTCCGAGGTCCGGGTGAAGAAGCTGCTGTCCGACGTGGGAGTTGCGGCTCCTCGCGGCGAGCTGCCCGTCGACGTGTGGACCGAGCGCACCGCCTCTCGACAACGCGTCTACGCCGCCGGAGACGTCGTGTCGGTACTCGAGACCACTGCCGACGCCGGGCAGCTGCTCCGAAGGCTCACGCCCTGAGCCGTGCTCTCGAGGGATCGCCACCTTGGGCCGCCGGCCTACGAGCGCCGTGCCCGTGTGTCGCCGGCGCTGGGCGCACTCCTGACGTGAGGTCGCGATGTCACACGGATCGCGTAGCGTGATCGAGCATCCGGTGGACGGGTGTCGGCGGGTCGGTATGGGAGTGTGATGGCTGATGGGGCGGGCGGATCGCTTGGCGATGCGGTTGGCCTGTCCACCAGAGCGGTGGGAACGGGTCACGGCGGTCGCCGATGCGGTGAGACGCCGAGGACATCTTCGTTGGGGCGAGGATGGCGTGACACTCGACGACGGTGATGGCGGACCGGGAGTTGTTCACATCTCCTGCGTGGATGTCGCAGCGATGCCAACGCTGACCGCGGAACTCGGCATGGGTTGGCTCTGGACGGTGCTGGGCGACCGTGAACCGGACCTGATGCCGTGGCATGAGGTGGACGGCCTCGCCATCTCGTCGGTGAATCCATGGATGATCGCGGCGACGCCGGACCGGACCGTGTGGCGCGTGCACGGTGCCGATGAGCCAGTCGAGCTGGTTGCCAGACCGCGCACCCTGCCCCCACCAGGGGATCTGGACCAGCTGCATCGGGCTGGCGGAACGACGGAACCGCGGCTGGACCTCGTCCCTGCGTGGACGACCGCCACCGTCGAGCGTGCGCTTTGGACATGGCTGCGGTTCTTCGGCGTCCGCGGGGTCACCTTCCGGTACGACGCGGCGCTTCGGACGCCGTTCGACGACGAGCTCCGCAAGCGCACGGCCGATCACGATCCGGTTTACGGTCACCTTGATGGCGAATGGACCGAACCGCATGGATGAGAGCCTGCTCGCAGACGTGTATGAGCGCCTGGACGTCGCGGATCTTCCGCCGGTGCTGGCCAGCTATGTCATGGCGGCCTGCGAGGGTCAGCTCGCCGAGGTCCTGGGAGGCGCAATGGTCTCCCGGTCGATCCCTGAGCATGCCGACCTGCCCGACCCGGTCGGTGCCTACCTGTCGGAGATCACCGTCGAGGGCTTCCGAGGGATAGGCCCGCGTCGAACGCTGCCTTTGAACCCGGGCCCCGGCCTGACTGTCGTGGTCGGCCGCAACGGCTCGGGGAAGTCCTCGTTCGCCGAGGCCGTCGAGGTCGTGCTCACGGGGACGTCCAGCCGCTGGGACAGCGCGCAGTCGAAGTCCTGGACGGAGGGGTGGCGCAACCTCCACGCGGGCACGCCGTCGCTGCATCTGGAGATCCTGGAAGAGTCCGCCACCACGCCGACCCGGCTGGTGAGGCAGTGGTCGGATCCAGAGGATCTCACCACCGGCGACACGACCGCCCGACGTGCGGGGAACGACCCGGAGCCGTTGGACGTCCTTGGCTGGAGCGATGCCATCAGCCGGCACCGGCCGATCCTCAGCTACCACGAGCTGGGCACCATGCTGCAGGGCGTCCCTCAGCGCTCCATGATGCGCTGTCCGGCATCCTCGGCGTGGGCGACCTAGATGCGGCGATCACCGCGTTGGCCGCTGCCCGCAAGGAACGAGAACAGCCCGGCAAGGACCTGAAGTCCGCCTGGGGTGGCGTCAAGCAATCGCTCGAGGCCAGCCCAGAGGAAGCTGCTCGGACGGTTCTGGATGCTCTCGACCGTCGCAAGCCGGACCTGGACGCCGCCGAGCTGCTGCTGCTCGGCGACGAGGACGACCAGCAGACCGACATCTCCGCGCTTCGGCGGTTGGCGTCCCTGCGCCCGATCGGCAGCGAGGAGGTCGAGAAGGCAGCGGATGACTTGGAGACCGCCGTGCTGGCGGCGGCCGAGCACGAGGGCAGCGACGCGGAGTCGGCTGGCCGGCTCGCGGACCTGCTCCGGCAAGCGCTCGTTGTGCACAGCGGCGAGACTGAACCGTGTCCCGTGTGCAAGACAGGTCAGCTGGACGAGGCATGGCGCAACGCGACGGAGGCGGAGATCGACCGTCTCAGCAGCTTGGCCGCGGAAGCCAACAACGCCACGACGCAGCTGAAGCAGGCAATCGGCGCCGCACGTCGGCTGCTCGTCACGCCTCCCGCTGACCTCGCGCCGAGCTCCAATACTGGCGTCGACACCGACCAGCTGGGACAGCGGTGGGGGAGCTGGGTCGATGCCCCCGAGGATCCGAGCGAGCTTGCCGCCCACCTTCGTGAGGAGCATGCCGCCCTCGCCGCAGAACAATCCGCCGTCGCCGAAGCCGCGAAGGCCGAGCTGGCCAGGCGACACGCCGAGTGGCGCCCTGTCGCGGCCAAGGCCCTCGCCTGGATCGCCGACGCCCGATCCGCTGCCACGGCGACTGCTGCCGCCAAGGAGCTGAAGAAGGCGGAGAAGTGGCTCAAGGACTGCCAGGTCGCCATCAAGGCCGGACGGTTCGAACCGGTGAAGGGGCAGACCGCCCAGCTGTGGGATCAGCTTCGCCTGGCATCCAACGTCGAGGTTCGAGACATCGAGCTGGCCGGCACCGGGACACAGCGCAGGGTCGAGCTGGATGTCGCCGTGGACGGCACCGACGCCAACGCCCTCGGCGTGATGAGCCAGGGCGAGCTTCACGCCCTCGCGCTGGCCATCTTCATCCCACGCGCCACACAGCCCGAGAGCCCGTTCCGCTTCGTCGTTATCGATGACCCAGTGCAGTCCATGGACCCTGCTCGAGTTGACGGCCTCGCCAAGGTGTTGGCCGGCATCTCCGCGCGGGCGGCATCGCGGAGACCAAGGACCCGCTGCTCGTCCACCTTTCGTCCGGGCCCGCCGCCGAGCTGCAGGAACGCGCGGCCCGGCTAGAAGCCGCCGTCCGGTCCTTGGACGCCGCATCGATCACCACCATCCACGGCTTCTGCCAGCGTGTGCTCGCTGCTGCCGGCTATGCCGGAGATGTCGGCGGCCGCGTCGAGCTGGTCGAGAACGTCGACGCGATGGTCGACCATCACATCCGCGACCTCCTCGTCGGGTTCTTCCGCGACACCCCCATCGCCGACAAGAACGAGATCCCGGGCGAGCAGACCGCCTATGCCACACTTGGCATCGCCCTGGCAAACCCTGTCAACGTTTGGGATCGTGGCAGTGTTTCGACGCCTGTCTGGCAGCGCGTGGCAGTGGAGGGTCTGTCTTGACAGTGGCTCTGACCTGCGGAAATGTCCTCAAATGGCCGCAGATCGCTGTGAGGGTCAGAAGGCTCAGTCATGGTGGCATCGACCGTGGTCGTTGGTCGTGGCCTGCATCGGGCATACGCGCCACAGCGGTCCTGCGAGCCCACGAACATGGTCGTCATAGGTGTGGAGGTGTCACGGGTGGACGGTAGGGTCGCGATCATGGGATTCGGCCAGGTCAGCGGGGGCTTCGCAATGGCGATCATTCATGGGGACATGGATGGTGCGCCGGTTGTCGCGGAGGGCGATCCCGTACCTAAATACGCTGTCCACGGCCATGTAGAACCGGTCCATGCCACGGACCGAGTACTGACGCCGTATCTCACAGAGATCTACCGCGGCAAGTCGACGGCCGTCGGTGCGTCCTACCCGGCGGCACCCTTCTTTGCTCGGCTGGCCTCACCGTCGACATGTGAGGCGGCGACGGCGGACGCGGCGGCCCGTGTAGTTGCAGCCATGGGTTCGAAGAAGGCTAACCTCGGCATTCTGTTTGGCTTCTACGGGACGCTTGAGGACGGCAGCCCGGTCCACGGTCTCGTCAAGGTTGATCTCGACATGGACAAGCGGCTTCAGTTCGCCAATGCGACGGGAAGCACGTGGTCGTTGACTGAGGTCGACCGGCTGCTCCCCCCGCCCAAGGACAAGGTCGCAAAGTTCGTCATCGCGCCCGAGCCGTTGGGTGAGGCGGACTCGGGTGTGTTCGACGAAGGTGCGGGGCGTGGGATGGCTGCGATCTACCTCCTTGACGCAGTGGACCTGACCGTCCCGAAGACTGAGGGGAACATTCCCGCGTTGGGTGCTGCGCTGCGTGACGCCGGCGTCTCTGGCCCACGGGTTCGGGAGGTGTTGCATGAGGTGTCGACCGGTGACCAGTCGGTTGATCTGTTCGAACGGGTTCGCGAGGAGGTCCCGGAGGTCGATGAGCGCACGTTGACCCGGCACCGCGGCAACCCACGCCGGCCGGTCACGACCGTGCAGCCCGAACCGTTCCGGACGGTGTTGCAGTGCAAGGACCCTTGGATCCGTGTGGAGGCCGGTCCGGGTGTGGAGTTGGTACGTGAGGACGGCCGGATCGTGCTCAGCTATCCCGATGATGTTGTCCTGACCGAGTCGGAACTGCCATTGAAGAAGCCCCGGTGAGTGGTGTTCCTGACGGGCTGGATCTTCTGGAGCAGATCGCTTCGCGCAACGGGGTGATGCTCACCGACGGGTGGGGCGAAACGGTCGTCCGGTGGATGGTCGACGGGTTCGACAGCGATGACGTCGCGGACGCGCAGGCGGTCGGTCTCGTTGTGAGCGTGGCGTTGGACGGTCTGCCTCGCCGGTTGCAGATCGATGACGGGGAACCAGATGCCGATGACCTGGACGCTGTCTTGGCGTTGCTGTCGGTCGCGTCGGACAGGACTGAGGCCGAGAGTTCGGCGTCTCGACGAGAGCTTGTCGGGGTCGTGTCAGATCGGGTGGTTGAGATCGAGGTTGCGGTCAGGCGGCGGGGGTGGGCTCGGACCCGTGACGCGCTGATTGACGCGGTTGTGTCTCGACCGGCGCAGGTGTTGGAGGACGTGAAAGCGGTTGGGTCTGTGGCATGCGGGTCAGAGTCTGTGGCCGTGGCCGATGTACGACGTCACGACGGCGATCCGCAGGGCTGGTTGTGGGAACTGGCGGGGATGATCGACGATGCGGCGGGGTGGCAGGACGTGTCTGCGGCGCGGCGCCGCGATGGGGACGTCGTGCTGCTGGCCTTGCGTCGTGATGCCGACCCGTCGATCCGGCTTGGCATCGACGCGGCGGTGTCGGGTGGCCGCAGGTTGGCCGACTGGGTCATCGCCACCGATGACCCGAACCGCTTGGAGGCGCTCCGTTTCGTTCTCACGCAGGTCACCGTCGGCTCGCCCGGGTCGATGTCACTGCCGGCGGCCGACGGGGTGCGTGAGTTGGCCGAGCGCTATCGCATCGCGTTGGCCCAGGAGAACGCCGCCGCAGTTGCTGCGGCGGCGGCCGCCTCCCATGAGACGGCGCTGGCGGCGCTCACGGATGCGCGTCGGGCCGTGGACGCTGAGGTCAGCTCGGCGTTGAAGGGCGCAGGGGCGGTCATTGGTGCTGTGGTTGCGGCGGCGTCGTTGATCGTGCGCAACACCACGGTGTTCCCGGACGGGGCGATCGCTGTGGTCGTCATCGTGCTCGTGACCGTGGAGGTAGCGATGTTCATAGGGGCTTGGTCGCGGATCGACGACGGGTTGGACGCCTTGGAACGCCGTCGTGAACGGATCCGTCGGGATCCGTTGCTGCCGGAGGAGGACCGCCAACGGGCGTTGGCTTCCGCCGATGCTGGCGAAGTCTCACGAAGGGCATTGGTTGCGAGGGCGTCTGCCGGTCTACTCACGTTGTTGACTTGTGGGGCGGTCATCTACGTCGGGGTGGGTGTGGCCGCGGTCAACTGACGCCAGCGGAGCCGGGTGAGGGTCAGGTCGCCCATGTCGTGTCGTCATGCAGGGCCGTGCGGGTCAGGCCCTCCTGGGGGAGGGAGACACCGTGGCTGACCAGTGCGTTGACGGCGTTGATGAGCCCGTCGTGGTCCAACCACGCGATGTGGGTGTTGTCGGGTCTTCGTCGTGAAGGGGGGTCTGGTGGAGGTTCGACGGTGAATGGGTGAAGCCCCCTGAGGCTTGCAGCTGTCCAAAGCAGCAAGTTCATCAGGAGGCTTCCCGTGC